>JAYTAT010000120.1:0-13055 GCA_043737315.1 Archangium sp. | reverse complement strand
CTCTCGCTGACCGCGCGCGACTACTTCACCGGAGGGCTGCAGATGAACGCGACGTTGTGGGACTTCGGCCAGAGCTGGCACCGCTATCAGGCCTCGCTCTCTGCCGCACAGGCCCAGGAAGCACAGGAGCGCTCGCAACAAAGGGTCAGCGACTACACCGTGCGCACGCTCTTCTTCGCGGCCGCTTCACAGCGCGAGCTGGTGGAGATCAACCGGGCGGCGCTGGAGAACAACGAGGCCCGCTTCGCGCAGGTGGAAGGCATGGTGAAGGTAGGCACGCGGCCTGAGATCGATCTCGCGCAGGCGAAGGCAGATCGCGCCAACGCGAAGCTCGCGCTGCTCAACGCGAAGAATGGGTACGCCGTCGCGCGCGCGCGGGTCACCCAGGCGCTCGGGGTCGATGCGCCACCGACGTGGAACGTGGTGCAGGGTGAGCCGCTGGCGGTGAATGACGAAGCACAGGAGGTCACGGCGCTGATGCCCGAGGCGTTGACGGCGAGACCTGAAGAGGCGGCCATTCGCGCGCAGCTCGAAGCGCAAGAGCGCACGCTGCGTGGCATTCGCGGCGCGTACCTGCCGTCACTCGGCCTCCAGCTCGGGGGCACGCTCGCCTCGCGGCAGTTGCCCACCATCGTGCCGAACCTGAGTGCTCAGCTGACGCTCGACTGGGCGCTCTACGAAGGCGGACTGACGGTGGCGCAGGAAAGGGAAGGGGAAGCGACGCTCCGTCAGCTTCGGGCGCAGCAGGAAGAGCTCACCTTGCTGGTGCAGTTCGAGCTGCAAGCGGCACTGCTCGACGTGGCCGCAGCGAAAGATGCCGTGGAAGTCGCCGCCGATGCGACCGCTGCAGCGCGCGAAAAGTTGCGCCTGGCGGAAGGGCGCTATCGAGCCGGTGCAGGCAGCGCGCTCGAGCTGTCAGACGCGCAAGTCACTGCGACGCAGGCTGAAGGTCAGGAAGTGCAGGCGAAGTTCACGCTCGCGTCGGCTCGTGCCGCCCTGGTCGCCGCCCTCGGCCGAACCTGAAACCCCGCCTCGCAGGAAGAGGTCACAAGCTCACGGTGAAACATTTCTCGACCGCATGGAGCGCGCCCAACCGCATGCCTTCCGCCTTCACCTGAGCAACACACTCGAGCGTCGCGCCGAAGTAGTGCGCCCTCAGCTCCACCTCTGGAACCGAGAACGGAGGAGGCTCCATCTGCTCCTGCGCATACTCGACCGTGATGACGATGCCCGGTGAACCCAGGGGCAACACCTCTCGAAGCAACTTCACGTACGCCCCCCGCATCGACTCGGGCAGCGCGATCATCGCCGCGCGGTCGTAGAACGCGTTCACCTCGCCCAGCACCTCACGACTGCACGCAAAGTAGTCACCCACGAACAAGGTGATGTTCTGCGCCGCGTACTGCACGAACGCGCCCCGCTTCGAAACCACCGGCTCGACGCGGTGCTCCTCGAAGAACGCCTGCACCGCAGCCTCGACCAGCTCGACGCCCACCACCTGATGACCTTGCGCCGCGAGGAAGGCGAGATCCTCCGCCTTGCCGCACAACGGAATGAACACCCGCTTTCCTTCACCCAGGTGCGCCCCGTGTTTCGTGAGCAGCCCATTGGGAGCGCCCTCATGAAAGCCAATGCGCCCTTCGCCCCATCTCGCTCGCCAGAAGTCCGGATCGACGTTGTTCATGCGGGCGGCACCTTACGCGGATCATCCATCACTGCAGCCAGCACCTGATCGACACCCTTGCGCAGCTCCTTCTCGGCAGTGCGCAGGTTGTCGAGCAGATCGATGCGCGTCTCGAAGCGCGAGCGAATGGGCACCTCGAACACGGGCAGCCGCACGATGCACTCGTCCTTGACCTTCACCGGCAGTCCCTCTGACTTGACGCGAATCTTCCCCTTGATGGGCAACGACAGGTTCAGCGGAATGGTCGCGCGAATGGGGATCTTCAGCGCACCGATGCCGAACACCGAGGTCTCCACCACGGTGTCGAGCGGCAGGTCGATGCGAATGGGCACCACGGCCTCGATGTCGACCAGCTCATCGATGGCGAGCCTCGTGTCGAGCTCGATGGGAATGCGCAGCGGCGCCTCGACCTGCACCGGCACGCGCGCGTCGACGTCGACCGCGATGGGCAGCTGGCGGTTGAGCAGCAGCCGCTCGATGCCTGAGCGGGTCTTCGCGACGTCGGCGCCGCTCTTGCGCGCCTGCATCCACGCAGAGAGGGCGACGATGGGTAGACCCCAGATGACCAGCACCGGAACGAGCACCCACCAACGCCAGTCGATGCCCTCGAGCGTGCGCAGAAATTCCTGCACCCTGCCGTCGCCAATCACCCACGGCCCCGAGACGAACAGAAGAATCATGGCCAGCGGGCCGGTGACGATGTGAACGATCGCCCCGACGCGAAGGACCTGCCGCAGTCGTTTCATGCACCGCGTGTAGCACCCGCCCCGTGAAGACCGGCGCAGCGCGTGTGACGCAGTTGATGCGTGAACGTGACGAAGTCGGGACAGAGCTGCCACTCACGCGACGAGAGGCGATCCTAGACAGCCCTCGCGATGTTCCATGCCTTCGAACTTCAGCCTGACGTCAGCGCCATCCGGAAACGGGTGACGGTCTCTTTCGTCGCCGCCACGTTCGTGCTCGGCGCCGCCGTCGTTCTGGTCAGCGCGATCGTCTCGTCGCGGCCGCTGGAAGAGCTCAAGCCGAAGCAGGTCGACGTGAGCTTCCGCCCGCCCCCGCCGCCGCCTGAGCCAGTGAGAATCGAGCAGCAGCCGCCGGCTCCGAAGCTCAACAAGCCCAGGCCGCCCCCGCAGGTCGTGGTGGCCGAGGTCACGCCGCTGCCTCAAGCGGCGCCTGCCGCAGCCGCTGCGATGGTCGCCCCGAAAGAAGTGCCGAAGCAGGCCGCGCCCGAGTCAGACACCGCGGTCGCCGCCATCGCCGTCGCGGTCGGTGGCACCGGCGATGGCCGTGGTACCGCGGTGGGCACCTCGAATGACGCCGATGAGTCCGCTGCGCCCGTCGTGGCGAGCGCTGGCACCTCGGGTCCTGTGAATCTTCCGGAAGATGCCGAGCCCCCTGAGCCTGCAGAGAACAACGCGCAGCCCGAGTACCCCGAGAGCGCCCGCACCACCGGTCAAGAAGCGCGCGTGGTGCTGAAGATCGTCGTCGAGCTCGACGGCACGGTGGGCCGGGTGCAGGTGCTCAAGGGTGAAGAGCCCTTCGTCTCGGCTGCGCTCGCGGTGGTCAAGACCTGGAAATACGAGCCCGCCACGCTCGAGGGCGCGCCACTCGCCGTCTTCAAGATCGTCAACATCACCTTCTCGCTGAGGGACTGAAACGCCATGGACTCCATCTCGCAAATCATCAATCACATGGGCCCGCCGGCCATCGCAGTCGCCAGCACGTTGATCCTCATGGCGCTGGCCTCACTCGCCATTTTCTTCGAGCGACTCTTCGCCTACTGGCGCAGCCGCGCTGCCTCCCGGGTGTTCGCCGCTGAAGCGCGTGCCCTGCTCGAGGCCGATGACACCGAAGGCCTGGTGAAGCGCGCGGAGTCGAACAACGGCCACCTCGCCAAGCTGCTGTCGGCGGGCGCGAAGACCTACCTGGCCTCGAAAGAAAAGCCGTCGGCGCTCTCACCCGTCGAGGCCACGCGACGCGAACTGAACCGCAAGACCGAGGCGCTGGCCGCTGACGTGCGCCGCGGCATGAACGTCATCGCGTCGGTCGGCTCCATCGCGCCGTTCGTCGGGCTGCTCGGCACCGTGTTCGGCATCATCACGGCCTTCCAGGGCATCGCGAAAGAAGGCTCGGGCGGCCTGGGCAGCGTGTCGCTGGGTATCTCCGAGGCGCTCTACGAGACGGCGCTGGGCCTGGTCGTCGCCATCCCGGCGGTGCTCGCGTTCAACTGGCTCTCGTCACAGGCCGACTCCATCCTCCTGGCGCTGGAGCAGGCGCGCGGTGAGTTCCTCGACTTCCTCGAGGCCCGCCATGGGAAGGCCCATGGGAGCTGAGCTCGAACCCTCCTCGCGCAAGCGGGGCGGCCTCAAGCCAGAGATCAACATCACGCCGCTGGTCGACGTGGTGCTGGTGCTGTTGATCATCTTCATGGTCGTCGCGCCCCAGATGGAAGCGGGCGCGTCGGTGGTGTTGCCGTCGATCTCAAACCCTGATCAGGGCAACGGCGCGCTCGAGCCCACCACCGTCACGCTCACCAAAGACGGCAAGCTGTTCTTCGAGAAGGAAGAGCTCGCTGAAGACGTGCTGGTCGCGCGGCTCAAGGTGCTGCACGACACCAAGCCCGACGCGCGCGTGGTGCTCAAGGCCGACACCGGGCTCGCTTACGGGAAGGTCAGGGCGATGTTCAAGCGCTGCCAGGAATTGGGTTTTCCCGGCGCGTCACTGCAGGTCATCGATCGCGCCAACAAACAGGGGTGACGTATGGGCATGGATCTCGAGAGTGGTGGCGGTAGCAAGCGCATCAAGCCGCAGATGAACATCACGCCGCTGGTCGACGTGGTGCTCGTGCTGTTGATCATCTTCATGGTGGTGACGCCGCTGCTGACCAAGCAGCTCTGGCTCAACCTGCCGCCGAAGGCCCTGGAGGAAGCGCCGCCTCCGCCGCCGGGTGCGTTACCGCCGCTGGTGCTCACGGTGGATCGTCAGGGCGTGACGCGGGTGAATGGTGAGTCGATTGCCCGCGCGGAACTCGCGCCGAGGTTGGTTCGCATGGTGAACGCCCGGCCCGACAAGGTGGTGTTCTTTGATGCGCATTCCGAGCTTCCTTACGGGGCTGCGCTCGAGGTGATGGATCTCGTTCGGGGGGGTGGGGTTTCCACCCTGGCGGTGCTGGCCGACGAGACGATGACGACGGCTTCGGTCGAGAGTGGCGGGCCCTCGGCTGGGAGCCGGTAGCGCCCCTCTCCCCGCTGGCCCCGGGTGAGGGTCTACACAACCCAATTCTTCTCGGCAGACATGCGCATCGCGTATGCCACGCAGGTCTTTCGTTCACTCGATGCGCGCGGCCTCCCCGAAGTTCAGTCGCGGCAGTCGGGGGTGCAGCTTCGAGGCCTCGCCGTAGCCCAGGTTGAGCAGGAAGTTGCTGCGCCACGTGCTGCCAGCGAAGAACGTCGCGTCGACTTTTGCGTTGTCGAAGCCGGCCATCGGCCCGCAATCGAGACCGAGCGCGCGCGCCGCGATGATCAAGTAGGCACCCTGCAAGGTACCGTTCAGGAAGGCCATGCGGTCGCGTTTCTCTGCGGGCCAGGCACCGAGCTTCAGATCTCGCATGGGGAAGAGCTTGGGCATGTGTTCGTGGAAGGCGAGATCGAAGGCGACGATCGCCGTGACCGGGGCGTTCATCGTCTTGTCCACGTTGCCGGGTGCGAGGGCGGGCTTGAGCTTCTCCTTCGCCTCGGCGCTCTTCACGAACACCAACCGGAGCGGGAGCGAATTGGTGGCTGTCGGCCCCAGGCGCACGAGCTCGTAAAGCTGCCGCAGCATCTCGTCGCTCACCGGGCGGTCCTGCCAGGCGGAGTGCGTGCGGGCCTCGAGGAACAGTTGGCGAAGCGCGGTTTCATCGAGAGCGGGCATGCGCGCTTATGCACCGTTGCGGGGCCGTGACGCGACCGTGTTCGACAAGTGACGCGGACGACCGAGGGAAGACACAAGGTGGGCGCACATAGCGCCGCGTGAAGACGATCTTCCTGACCGCGATGCTCCTCTCGCTGACCGCGTGGGCGCAGGACGTTGATGCGGGCGTGGTTGACGACGGCGGTGTTGATGCGGGCGAGGCTTTTGATGCCGGCAGCCCTCTCCCCCCCGGTGAGGGGGAGCTGGTGGCCGGAGAGAAGAAGGTCGAGAAGGCGTTCGTGGGTGTTCGCGGCCGGGTCACTGACTCGCGCACTGGCGAGGGGCTGATCGAAGCCACCATCAAGGTCGTCACCGGCGGCAAGAAGAGCGCGCTCACCGATGTCGACGGCAACTACAAGCTCAAGCTTCCCCCCGGCACCTACGACCTGCGCGTCTTCTACGAGCTGTACGAAGGCCGCCGCATCGGCAACGTCGAGGTGAAGGCGGGTCAGACCGTGAGCCTCGACGTCGCGCTCGAACGTGACAGCCGCGCGATTCAGGAGGTCGTGGTCGAAGCGAAGGTCGACAAGCGCAACGAGTCGGCCCTGCTGCAAGAGCGTAAGAAGTCGGCGGTCGCCCAGGACTCCGTCGGTGCCCAGGAGATGGCGCGCACGCCCGACGCCAACGCAGGTGACGCGGTCAAGCGCGTGGTGAGCGCCACCGTCGTCGATGGCAAGTACGTCTTCCTCCGCGGGCTCGGCGGCCGGTATGCGCAGACGCTGCTCAACGGCACGCTGATGCCCAGCCCCGAGCCCGATGAGCCTTCGGTGCCGCTCGACCTCTTCCCGGTCGCGCTGCTCTCGAACTTGAACGTGCTCAAGACCTACAGCAGTGAGCTGCCCGCCACGTTCGGCGGTGGCTCGCTCACCATCGACACCAACACCTTCCCCACGCAGTTCGAGGTCAAGGTGCGCGCGCAGGTGGCAGGCGACACCCTCACCACCGGCCAGCAGCGCCCGAATGAGACGACCACGATCCCCGAAGGCTTCGGCCTCGCAGGTGATGCATCGCGGCAGCTGCCCGCGGCCATTCCGCGCGACCTGCCGGTCGTGCCCGCGCGTATCGGCTCACCCGGCGTCACCCCCGCGCAGCAGGAAGCCGCGGGTGAATCGTTCTCTCAGCGGTGGACTCCGAGCACCATCGCGGGTTTCCCTTCTGGCAGCTTCGGCGCCACGTTCGGCAACACCCATCGGCTCGGCAAAGAGGCGCGCATCGGGTACCTCGTGGGCGCGCAGATCTCACGCAAGGAGCGCCTTCAGCGCATCAACCTCGAGACCCTGCGCCTCGATGACGGCGTGCCCACCAGCATCGAGTCGAGCGTCACCAACATCGGCACGGTGAGCGGCGCGACCAGCGTGCTGGCCAACGTGGGCCTGCAGGTCAACCGCGACAACGAGATCAACGCGCTGGGGTTGTATCTGTGGAACGCAGACACCTCGGCCACCACCAGCGCCGGCTTCGACCAGCAGCAGATGGCGAACGTGACCAGCAGCCGGTTGCAGTTCACGCAGCGTCAGCTCTTCTTCAACCAGCTCAAGGGCTTTCATCGCTTGAACGGCTTGTTCGACGCCGAGCTCGAATGGCAGGGCAATTACTCGCGCGTCAATCGTGACGAGCCCGACATCCGCGATCTGCGCAGCCTGGTGAACGACGATGGTTCGCAGCAGGTGCGTTTTCAGCCGAACTCCGTCGAGCGCTTCTTCTTCACGCTGCACGAAGATTCGGGCGGCGGCACGGCGAGCCTCACCATTCCCTGGCGCAACCTGCGCCTGAAGCTGGGCGGGCTGGGCCAGTACTCGGCGCGCGAGTTCGACGGGCGCCGCTTCCGCTACCTCGCGCGTCTGACCGGCGAGCAGGAGCGCTATTCCGCCGAAGAGCTGCTGGTGCCCGAACGAATCGGCCCTCCGCTCACCGGTGACCAGCAGATTTCACTCGAGGAAACGACCCTCACCTACGACCGCTACGAAGCGTCTCTCGCGGTCTATGGCGGGTACGTCTCGGCCGACTGGAAGGCGAACGACTGGTTTCGCGCAGTGGCCGGCGTGCGCATCGAAGGTTCGACGCTCAAGCTGAACGCGGGCTCACCCCTCGCCACGGGGGGAGCGCCTCCCGGTGCGCCCATCGATCGCACCGTCGCCGACGTGGTGCCATCGGCCAACGTCGTCATCTCGCCCCGCAGCGACATGAACGTGCGCCTCGCGTACTCGTTCACGCTCGCGCGCCCCACCTTCCGTGAGCTCGCGCCCTTCCTCTTCTTCGACATGGTTCGCCGCCGCAACGTGAGCGGCAACCCGAACCTGCTCAACACGCGCATTCACAACGGTGATGCCCGGGTCGAGTGGTTCCCCGGGGCCGAAGAGGTCTTCGCGGCCACGGCCTTCGGCAAACAGTTCGAGCGGCCCATCGAGCGGGTCATCGTGGGGGCGAACAACGGGGTCGGCGACCTCGGCTACGACAACACACCGGGCGCAACGCTGCTGGGTCTCGAGCTCGAGGCGCGCACTTCGCTGGGCCGCATCGCGAAGGTGCTCAGCCCTTTCCGCATCGGCGCCAACGTCTCGCTCATCTATTCGCGCATTCAGCTCTCGCCTGATTCGCCGCAGACCAACCGCGAACGGCCGTTGCAGGGCCAGTCGCCCTACGTGGCCAACGCCTTCATCACCTGGTCGCGGCCTGAGTGGGGCACCGAGGCCGGCGTCTTCTACAACGTGTACGGCCCGCGCATCTCTGACGTGGGCATTCAGGGCCTGCCGGACATCGTGGAGCAGCCTTTCAACCGTCTCGACCTGACGGTGACCCAACAGCTGGGGGCCGGCTTCCAGCTCAAACTCGCGGCCAGCAACGTCCTCAATCAGGCGGTGCGGCTGCAACAGGGGGGAATTGACGTGCTCGTCAATCCTCCCGGCGTGCAGGTGATGGGCACGCTGTCGTGGAACTTCAACCCCGAGAGGAAATGAACATGCGTCTCATCGTCTCTGCAGTCGTGTCGTGTCTGTTGTTCGCGTGCCCCGTGACGCCCGCTCCCGATGGAGGAATGGGCGGTGGAACCGGTGGAGGAACCGGTGGCGGTGGAGGAATGACTGAAGTGGTGAACGTGACGGCCGACATCACGGCCAACACCACCTGGAGCAAGAACAAGCTCTACGTGCTCAAGCAGCTCACCTACGTGGCGGCCACGCTCACCATCGAGCCCGGCACCGTCGTCGCAGGTGACTCCGCTTCGGCGTTGATCGTCTCGCGCGACGGCAAGCTCATCGCCAGCGGTACGGCCACCGAGCCCATCGTCTTCACCAGCAGCCTCCCGGTTGGCCAGCGCGGCAGCCCCCAGGGTGACTGGGGCGGGCTGGTGTTCCTGGGTCGCGCGGTGATCAACACCATGGGCGGCGAGAACAACGCCGAGGGTCTCGCCGATGAGCCGCGCAACAAGTACGGCGGCACCGACAACACCTACGACTGCGGCACGCTCAAGTACGTGCGCGTCGAGTTCGCCGGCCGCCCGCTCTCCGCCAACAACGAACTCAACGGCATCACCTTGAACGCCTGCGGCAGCGCCACCACCATCGACTTCGTGCAGGTGCACCGCGGCGTCGACGACGGCGTGGAGCTCTTCGGCGGCACCGTCAACCTCAAGCACATCGTGGTCACCGGCAGCGACGACGACGGTCTTGATTGGGACAAGGGGTGGACGGGCAAGGGCCAGTTCATCATCACCGCGCAGATTCCCGGTCGCGGCAACCACGGCATCGAGGCTGACAACGACTCCAGCAATGCCGACCTCATGCCTCGCAGCGCGCCGACCCTCTACAACGTCACCCTGGTGGGCCGCAGTCCGGACACCGCCGCTTCGGAAGGTCCGTCACGCGGTCTCATTCTGCGCGCGGGCACGGCCGGCAAGTTGTTCAACGTGCTCGTGACGAACTTCACCGACAAGGGCCTGCTGGTCGACGGCAATCCCTCGAGGGCGCAGTGGACCTCAGGGGCACTCGCGGTCAGCCACAGCCTCTTCTTCAAGAACCCCACGATGGGTGTCAGCGACTACGTCAGCGCGGTGCGCATGGACGGCGGCGTGACTGACAACATGTTCAACGAGCCCACCGAGCTTTCCGCGCCCTCGCTCAACAACCGCTTCGACCTCGACCCCAAGCTGGCCGCGGCCACCAGCGTCACGGCGCCGTCGTTCAAGCCGCTGTCTGATTCGCCCGTGTTGATGGGCGGTGCGATCCCCCCTGCTGATGGGTTCTTCGACGTGACCGCGAACTTCGTGGGCGCGGTCGGCACCGTCGACTGGACGACCGGCTGGACGGCGTACCCCGAGAACTGATCGGGTCTCGAGGCACCGCGCACGGCCGAATCTGACCCGGTCGTGCGCGCTCGACTTGCGTTGTAAGTGTGTTCTCGCCAGTACGTCCTTTCGTCGCAAGACATTGGCCCGGGCATGAGCAGGGCCGACCACGCACGCAAGAAGCACCCGCTGAGCGATTTCCCGCATTTCCTGCACCACGTCGCGCGGCGCGGCCCCGTGATCGACGGGGAGTTGGGGAGCGGCGCGGGGAATGCAACCCGGTCTCGGGGTGAACAACGTCCGAAAGATGCAGCTGCTCTCAGGGTTCGTCGTCATCACGATGGCCTGCTCTCCACCGGTGCCCGCTTCAACCCCGGATTCAGGTGAAGACGCCGGCGTCGCAGAGGTCGACGGTGGTAGCGGTGATGCAGGGCTCTTCGAGATTTACCGCCGCGATGCGGGTGAGCTCGTGCTCGACAGCGGCCTGCCGTGGACCTGGGCTGCAGTGGAGCAGGTCATCTCGGCGCCGCCCGCCAGCGGCAGCGTGACGGGCCGGTGGATTCCGGTGAGCCCGACGTCGGTCGATCGTGCGTGGGCGGGCGGGGTGCTCCTGCTCGATGGCCGGGTGGTCGCCATTCCGTTCAACGAGAGCAGCGTGCTGGTGATCAACCCGGCCACCAACACCAGCGAGCGCTGGCCCATCACGGGGGGTGGGGTGGAAGAGGGCTGGCAAGGTGGCGTGTTGCTGCCCGACGGCAAGGTCATCGCGTTCCCCCGCAACGCCGGCCGGTTTTTGCGCATCGACCCGGTGGCGCGCACGGTGACGCCGTTCGGAGATGACCTGTCAGACACGGGCCTTGCGGGCGGCGTCGACAAGTTCCGCGGCGGCGTGCTGGGTCTCAATGGTCAGGTCTATGCGGCGCCTTCGATGGCCACCTTCATCGCGCGGCTCGACCCTGCCTCGGGCACCGTCACGCGCGTGCCGATTCCGCCGACGATCAATCGTGGCCGCACACAAGGCGCGGTGCTCTTTCCCACCGGCGACATCGTGATGTGGCCTTCCTTCGACATGCCCGGTCTGCTGGTGATCCCCGGCCGCCAAGGCGCGGCCGACGAGGTGTGGTTGATGCCTCGCCCGTCCGTCATGGGCCCACCGGCTTTCAATGCGGGTGGCGTGGTCACGGGCATCGAGAAGGCAGTAGCGCCCCCGCATCAGAACGCGATGCCGCTGCGCTACGAGGCCGGCAGGCTGACCTGGGACTCGCCGTTGCCCGGCGTCAGCCCTCAGGCGGCGAACGCCTGGTTCTTTGCCGCGTGGTCCACCAACGGGCACTTCTACGCGGCGCCCTTCGGCCAGGAGCAGGCCATCGGCTTCTCGCTTTCGGGGCCGCCGTCGTTGCTCCCCTTCGACCCCGGCGCCTCGATATTCCGCTCAGTGCTGGGCGTGGTGGCGCTGCCTGACGGGCGCGTCATCGGCATTCCGCACGCGCGCTCGGCCTGGCTCGAGCTTTCTCCAGCGGGCCGCCGCACGCTGCCCATCGAGGCCTTCACCTCGCCCTATCTCAACAAGCTCTGAGCGCTGGTGCGTGGCGGTAGTAAGCACGCCGCATGAAGCCGCTGCGCACCATCGAGTCGGTCGAGACGAAAGAGGGCACCCTGGCCCTCAAGCAGCGCGATGCCCACGACTTCCTCATTACGGTCGCAGGCCGGGTGTTGATGACCAGCACCGCGCATC
Organism: Archangium sp.; assembly: GCA_043737315.1. Lineage (GTDB taxonomy): Bacteria > Myxococcota > Myxococcia > Myxococcales > Myxococcaceae > Archangium_A. The sequence goes on along the minus strand of JAYTAT010000120.1, from coordinate 1,403 downwards.
GTTCTGAAGTCGCGCTCGGCGCGGTTGCCTGTAAACGGCTGGCGACCTTCGCGTCACCTCGGGTGCTCGTGGGCGGGCTGGGCATGGGCTACACGCTGCGCGCCGTGCTCGATCGCCTGCCGAAGGGCGCCAAGGTGGTGGTCGCAGAGCTGAACCCTTCGGTGGAGCAGTGGTGCCGCGGGCCGCTGGCTCACCTGACGGAGCGCGCGGTCGAAGATCTGCGCGTCACGGTGGCGATCGAAGACGTCACCAAGTCGATCACCCGCGCCGCCAACAGCGGGCTCGAAGAGAAGTTCGACGCGATCGTGATCGATCTCTACGTGGGGCCCGATGCGGGCACCGACAAGAAAGATCCGCTCTATGGGTCGAAGGCCGTCGACGGCGCTCGGCGCGCGCTCAAGAGCGGCGGCATCTTCGCCATCTGGGGCGAAGCGTTCGACCCGGCGTTTGCCAAGCGCCTCGAGAAGGTGGGCTTCGAGGTGCGCCACGAGCGGCCTGGCAAGGGCGGGCTCAAGCACGTCATCTACATCGCTCAGCGCACCGGAAACTGAAACGCAGGAGCGCTTCTCATCAGCCGGCGTCGTGCCCGTTGCCGCGCCGCGAACTCACGTGCGTGCGTCAGCGCACACAGGCGTATTTGTCAGCCTGTCATTGGCTCGTTGCGCCCGTGCTCGCCGGGGCAGAGACTGAGGGTCATGGGTGATGTGCCGGACCTGGTGCTACTGGTCGACGACGAGAAGACGATTCTCGACGTGCTCTCCATGGGCTTCAAGCGCGCCGGCATTCCCACCAGGACCGCGCTCACCGCGGAAGACGCCATCGTGCTGCTCGAGCAGCACCCATTCGGCGCGGTGGTGACCGACAAGAACCTGCCGGGGAAAAGCGGCCTCGAGCTGCTCAAGCTGATCAACGAAAAGTACGAGCACACCGCGCGCGTGGTGATCACCGGCTTCGTGAACACCGAGTCGGTGCTCGAGGCGATGCGCCTGGGCGCTGACGACTACCTGCTCAAGCCCTTCGAGAGCATCATGTTGGTCGTCGAGCGGGTGAAGCAGGCGATGAAGCACCGCAAGGTGCAGATGGATCGCGCAGCCCTCGCGAGGACCCTGCGCGAGATGGAGAAGAGCCTGCGCCGCAGCGAGTCGACCGCTTTCCAGAAGGGCACCGAGCTCGACCTCTTCGAGAACGTGATGGAGCTGCGCATCGAAGACGCCACCGCAGCGCTGACCGCGCGGGTCAGCTCGCTCGAGGCAGCGCTCGAGGTCGAGAAGGAACGGCGCGTGACGCTCCAACGTCTGCTCACCGAGCTGTCCTTGAAGACCGAAGGTGATTTGTCCAGGCGTCTGCTCGCCGAAGCAGAGATCCTGGGCTCGAGTGAGCCATAGTGCATCGCATGCCCCGGC
>JAYTAT010000119.1:0-2125 GCA_043737315.1 Archangium sp. | reverse complement strand
CGGTGATCATCGTCGCCCAGCTGGAGACGCCTTCCGGGCCGGTCACCACCGGCGTGGTGGTCGATCAGGTACTCGAGGTGCGCAACATCGCCGCCGCGCACATCGAGCCGCCGCCCCGCTTCGGTCGTGAAGACGAAGCCACCCGCTTCATTCTGGGTATCGCGAAGACGGACAAACGAGTCGTGCTGCTGATCGACCTCGATCTCGTGCTCGCACAGACCCACCATTCACTTATTGCCTGAGGAATTGACTCCATGTTCGACGATATGAAGTTGGGCACGAAGGTCGCCGGTGGCTATGCGCTGGTGCTGATCATCACCTCGGTGGTGACGGCCTTCACCCTGTCCGAAGTCGCCACGCAGACCGACGCGGCCAACGAGCTGGCCAGCCAGACCGCGCCTCAGGTGCGCATCGCCAACGAGATCGAGCGCTCCACTCTGGCCACGATGCGGCACCTGAAGGTCTACGAGCTGACGCTCGACGGCAAAGCCCTCGAGGCGGGGCTTTCAAGCCTCGAGCAGGTCGACCTCGGGTTGGCTCAGGCCGACGAACACTTCAAGAACTACCCCCACCTGACCGCGTTCGGGGCGGCGACGGTCAGGGCCTCGGGGCAGGTGCGCGAGTTCCGTGCGCTGGTCGAGAAGACCCGAACCAACATTACCCAGACGGTTGCCACGCGCGACGCCCTGCACGCCGCCGCGAAACGGATGATGGAAGGCGCCCGGAGCTTCGAACACGCCCGGCCCGACTCATTGGCGATTCACGAGGTGCTGTTGCTGGGCACCGAGACCCGGCTCAACGCATGGAAGGCGCAGGCGATGGATGACGACAAGGCCCTCGACCTGGCCCTCATGTCGCTGGCCAGCACCGAAGCCGAACTGAACAAGCTGCGCCAGGCGACCCGCCAGGAAGATCTGAACCGGTTCCTCGATGACTCGCTCGAAGGCGGCAAAGACTTCGGCGTGCAGGTCAAGCTGCTGCAGGCCGCCATGAAGGAAGGCGATGAGCTGGGCAAGGTACGCGCTGCCACCGGTTCACAGGTCAACGAGGCCTCCAAAGCGGTGGCCGCTGCTGGCGTCGCCGACACCATGGCCCGTACCACCAACGTGGCCAGCGCCCTGTCGCGGGTGAAGTGGGTCGTGCTGGCCGGCCTGTTCGCGGCCATCGGCCTGAGCATGCTGCTCGCGTTCACGGTGACGCGCGGCATCACCCGGCCGGTCAACCGCATCATCTCGAGCCTCAGCGGCGCCGGCGAGCAGGTCGCATCGGTCTCCAGCCAGGTATCGAGCTCCAGCCAGCAGCTGGCCAACGGCGCCAGCCAGCAGGCCAGCAACCTCGAAGAGGTCTTGAGCTCGCTGGAAGAGGTCACCTCGATGACTCGGCAGAACGCCGACAACGCCCGCAAGGCGAACAGCGCGGCCAGGCGGGCGGCCGAAGCAGCCAACCACGGTGCGAGCAGCATGACCCGCATGAGTGAGGCGATGCAGAAGATCCGCAGCTCGGCCACCGAGACCGCGAAGATCGTCAAGACCATCGACGAGATCGCCTTTCAGACCAACCTGCTGGCGCTCAACGCAGCCGTCGAAGCGGCGCGGGCTGGTGAAGCAGGCAGGGGCTTCGCGGTCGTCGCCGAAGAAGTACGCAACCTCGCCCAGCGCAGCGCTGAAGCGGCGAAGACCACCGCGGCGTTGATCGAAGAGGCGCAGCGCAACGCAGAAGGGGGCGCGGCCATCAGTGAACAGGTCCACGGCATTCTGCGGGAAATCGTCGCCGGTGCCAGCGAGGTCACCTCGTTGGTCGCCGACGTGGCCGCCGCCAGCGAGCAGCAGACCTTGGGTGTCACGCAGATCAACACCGCGGTCAGTCAGATGGATCGCATCACCCAGTCGAACGCCGCCAACGCTGAAGAGTCGGCCGCTGCCAGCGAGCAGCTCTCGGCTCAGGCCATCGAGCTCAACGAGATGGTGGAGCAGCTCGGCCGCCTGGTGAATGGCGCTGGTGCTCCCGTCGCCCGGCAGCCGGTCACTCGCAGGCAGGCGCAGAGGAGCGCTCCTGCGGCCTGGGCCCCACGTGCCGCGCTGCCCAGGGCTGCTCCGTCGGCGCCCCGCCGCGCGGCTTCACTTGC
>JAYTAT010000118.1:0-13089 GCA_043737315.1 Archangium sp. | reverse complement strand
GATGTTCCTGATGTTGGTCATCATCGGCGCGGTGGTCTTCGTCGAACGAGGCATGCGTCGCATTCCGGTTCAGTACGCCAAGCGGGTTTCGGGCCGGCAGATGTTCGCGGGCCAGGCCACGTATTTCCCCCTCAAGGTGAACGCTTCGGGTGTCATCCCGCCCATCTTCGCCGGTGCGCTCCTCTCGTTCCCCGCGACCGTGGCCACCTGGGTGCCGGGTATGGCCGGCGTGCAGCGCGCACTGCAGAGCAACCAGTGGGTCTACAGCGGTCTGTTCGTCGCCCTGATTATCTTCTTCGCCTATTTCTACACCTCGCTGACCTTCCGAGCGGATGACGTGGCCGACAACATCAAGAAGCAGGGCGGCTACATTCCCGGTATTCGCCCGGGTCGCCAGACCGCCGACTTCATCGAGCGTGTGCTCAACCGCCTCACGTTCGGTGGCGCGCTTTACCTCGCGGCCATCTGCGTGGTGCCCACCGTGTTGGCTGGCGTGCTTCAGGTGCAGTTCTACTTCGGTGGCACCGCGTTGCTCATCGTCGTCGGCGTGGCGCTCGACACCGTTCAGCAGATCGAGCAGCACCTCATCAGCCGTAACTACGAAGGCTTCGCTGGCCCCCGCGGCCCGCGCATCCGCGGTCGTATTCGCAGCACTGCGACGGTTTGAGGGGAATCATGCATCTCGTCTTCTTTGGACCTCCGGGAGCGGGGAAGGGTACGCAGGCGCAGAAGATCGTCGCCGACTTCGGCATCCCTCAGATCTCCACGGGTGAAATCCTCCGTGCGGCGGTCACCAGCGGTACGCCCCTGGGCAAAGAAGCGGGCCCGCTCATGGCAGCAGGCAGGCTGGTGCCTGATGAGCTGGTCATCGGTATCGTGCAGGAGCGCCTGAAAGAGGTCGACTGCGCCAATGGGTTTCTGCTCGATGGCTTTCCCCGCACGATTCCCCAGGCCGAGGCGCTGGCGAAGGCGCTGGAAAAGCTGGGCAAGCGCATCGAGCACGTGGTCTCGCTCGAGGTGCCTGACGCCGTCATTCAAGACCGCATGAAGGGCCGCGGCCGCGCTGACGACAGCCCCGAGACCGTGCAGAAGCGGCTGGACGTATTTCGCCAGCAGACCGCGCCTTTGAAGGCCCACTACGAGAAGCTCGGCTTGCTCCGAACGGTCAATGGGGTCGGCACGCTCGAAGAGATCGCTGCCGGCATTCGAAAGAGCATCGGTCGCTAAGGTCGCTTTCCGACTGCGCTTGCATACATCGGGTGGAGGTGCTATCGGCCGACACTCTAACGAACCCGCAGGGGATTCGTGTCGTTTTACCGAGGTTTAGATTTGGCGAAGGAAGACGCGATTGAGGTTGAGGGAACGGTGAAAGAGCCGCTTCCCAATGCCATGTTCAAAGTGATGCTGGAAAACGGCCACGAGGTGCTCGCGCACATCTCCGGAAAGATGCGGATGCACTTCATCCGCATTCTCCCGGGCGACAAGGTCAAGGTGGAGCTCTCCCCCTACGATCTGACTCGCGGTCGCATCACCTATCGCGCCAAGTAACGCTGTTTTTTTTCGACATTCGCAGTCACTACGAGGAACGCCATGAAGGTCCGTCCGTCGGTTAAAAAGATTTGTGACAAGTGCAAAGTCATCCGCCGGCTCGGCGTGATTCGGGTGATCTGCCCTGCAAACCCCCGCCACAAGCAGCGCCAGGGCCGCTGATTTCAGCAGCTCCAGACCAACTTCAGTCAAAGAGGAACGAAACACATGGCTCGTATTGCAGGCGTTGATCTCCCGGTTCAGAAGCGAGTCGTCATCTCGCTCCAGTACATCTATGGGATTGGTTCGAAGACGGCCCAGACCATCGTCGAGGGTGCCGGTATCAACATGACCACCCGGACCAAGGATCTCACCGAGGAGCAGACCCGGAAGATCCGTGAGATCATCGAGGCGAACCACAAGGTCGAAGGCGACCTTCGCCGCGAAGTGACCATGAACATCAAGCGCTTGATGGATCTGGGCTGCTACCGCGGGTTGCGTCACCGCAAGGGCCTGCCCGTTCGCGGCCAGCGCACCCACACCAACGCGCGTACCCGCAAGGGCCCGAAGCGTGGCGTGCAGCGCGTCAAGCCTGCGGCTCCTGCGGCGAAGTAATTCACTCAAACCTTCCACTAAGCCTCACGCAAGTGAGGTTGATCACCTGTAGGGCGGAAACCAACAATGGCTGAAGAGACGACCACAGTACCTGCACCTGCCGCTGCCACTGCTCCCGCTGCTCCGGCGACCCCGGAAGTGGCTGGCGAGAAGAAGGCCAAGAAGAAGAACAAGAAGAACATCCTCAACGGGATCGTTCACATTCAGTCGACCTTCAACAACACGCTGATCACGTTTACCGACATCACGGGCAACGTCATTTCGTGGTCGTCGGCTGGTTCACGTGGCTTCAAGGGCTCACGCAAGTCGACCCCGTTTGCGGCGCAGGTTGCGGCCGGCGATGCGGCGGCGAAGGCGATCGAGCACGGCATGAAGAACGTTCAGGTGCTTGTGAAGGGTCCTGGCGCAGGTCGCGAGTCGGCGCTCCGCGCGTTGGCCGCTGCCGGCCTCAAGATCTCGCTCATCCGCGATGTCACCCCGATTCCCCACAACGGATGCCGGATGGCCAAGCGCCGTCGCGTCTGACCTGAACTCTTCTTCCAAAAGAAAACTGGAGACCGACTTTGGCTCGTTACACCGCAAGCGTCTGCCGCATCTGCCGACGTGAAAATCTCAAGATGTACCTCAAGGGCGACCGTTGCTACACGGACAAGTGCGCCATCGAGCGTCGCCCGTACCCTCCCGGCCAGCACGGTCAGGGTCGTGTGAAGTTCTCGAACTACGGCGTGCAGCTGCGCGAGAAGCAAAAGGTCAAGCGCATGTACGGCCTGCTCGAGGGCCAGTTCCGTGGGTACTTCCACCGCGCTGCGGCGGCGAAAGGCAAGACGGGTGAGACGCTCCTCCAGATGCTGGAGCTGCGCTTCGATAACGTCGTCTTCCGTATGGGCTTCGCTGACACGCGCGCTGAAGCACGGCAGCTGGTTCGCCACGGTCACTTCACGGTGAACGGCAAGCGGGTCAACATTCCTTCATTCTCGGTCAAGCCCGGCTCGGTGCTCGAAGTGCACGAGAAGAGCAAGAAGATCCTCCGCATCCAGGAGGCCATCGAGACGGTCGATCGCCGCGGCATTCCCCAGTGGCTCGACGTCGATAAGAAGGGCCTCAAGGGCACTGTCCGCACGGTTCCGAACCGCGAAGACCTGACGATGCCCATCCAAGAGCAGCTGATCGTCGAGTTGTACTCGAAGTAACTGGCAGCCGTTCGCTGCTGACCCGAGCAGATCGCCCTCGCGGCGGTCTGCTCTTCTGGTTTTCAAAGCAGGACCACTCTCATGAAGCCGTCCTCCCGCCATCACGGTGGGTACGTTGGTGGCGGCTCGAACGAGGCAACACACAATGGCTGATTCGTCTCTGATTGCGAAGAACTGGCGCGACCTCATCAAGCCCCGGAAGATCGATGTCGACTCCGAGAGCACGGGCACCTACGGCAAGTTCGTCGCCGAGCCGCTCGAGCGCGGGTTTGGCACCACGATGGGCAACTCGCTTCGCCGCGTGCTGCTCTCGTCGCTGCAGGGTGCCGCGATCACCACCGTGAAGATCGAAGGCAACGGCGGGCTTGTGGAGCACGAGTTCACGACGATCCCCGAAGTGTCGGAAGACGTGACGGACATCGTGCTGAACCTCAAGGAAGTGCGTCTGCGCATGCACACCAACGAGGCCAAGACGATCCGCATCGAAGCGGAAGGCCCGAAAGACGTGAAGGCCGGCGACCTGATCACCGATGACCAGGTCGAGGTGCTCAACCCCGGGCACCACATCTGCACCCTCGGCGAGGGCGGCAAGATTCGAATGGAGATCACCTGCCGCCGCGGCCGCGGTTACGTGCCTGCGCAGAACAACAAGGTCGCCGGTTCGCCGATCGGCGCCATCGCGATCGACTCGTTGTTCTCGCCCGTGTCCAAGGTCAACTACCTGGTCACCAACGCGCGCGTCGGCCAGCAGACCGACTACGACAAGCTCTCGCTCGAGGTGTGGACGGACGGTTCCGTCAGCCCCCAGGACGCCGTGGCCTACGCCGCGAAGATCATCAAGGAGCAGCTGACGGTGTTCGTGAACTTCGAGGAGTCGGAAGAGCCGACGGCCGTCGAGACCCCGATGCAGGAAGCGAAGCTCAACGAGAACCTCTTCCGCTCGGTCGACGAGCTGGAGCTCTCGGTGCGCAGCGCGAACTGCCTGCAGCAGGCGAACATCCGCACCATCGGTGACCTCGTTCAGAAGACGGAGGCCGAGATGCTCAAGACGAAGAACTTCGGTCGCAAGTCGCTCAAGGAGATCAAAGAGATCCTCGCCGAGATGGGTCTGTCGCTCGGCATGAAGCTCGAGAACTGGCCCCCCAAGACGGCGCCTGTCGCGCTGCCCCCGGCGGCTCCCCGCGTGTGATTTCACCTCGGGGGCATTTCGCTCCCGGGCTACAAAATCTGCTGGGGGAAGTCCTTCGGCAGGTTACGTCCACCGGGTACCTGGTACGGCCGCGGTGGTTGAAAGGCAGTCATGGAACACAAGGTCGGCAATCGAAAGCTGCAGCGCACCACGGCTCACCGTCTTGCGATGCTCAAGAACATGGTCACCTCGCTCATCGAGCACGAGCGCATCGTCACCACCGTCCCCAAGGCCAAAGAGGCCCGCAAGATGGCGGAGAAGGTCATCACCCTCGGTAAGAAGGGTGGTCTTCACAACGTGCGGTTGGCTCAGCGCATCGTGAACGAGCGCGTGCTGCTGCAGAAGATCTTCGGCGAGCTCAAGACCCGCTACGCGACCCGCAAGGGCGGCTACACGCGCCTGATGCGTGGTGGTTTCCGCAAGGGTGACGCGGCCGACATCGCGATCCTCGAACTGGTGGACCGTCCTGAGAAGGCCGCTCCCGCTGCAACTGCGGAAGACAAGAAGCCGGAAGACAAGAAGCTGGAAGACAAGAAGGCGGAAGACAAGAAGTCGGAAGGCAAGAAGTCGGAAGGCAAGAAGCCGGAAGACAAGAAGCCGGAAGGCAAGAAGTCGGAAGACAAGAAGCCGTAAGCTTCGGCTCGCGCTAAAGAGAATGGGCCCCGGTTCCAGAAATGGCGCCGGGGTTTTTCGTTGTCTCGACCGGGCTTACTGAATGACGGCGCCGCCTCGAAGCAGGGGCACCTCGGCCTCGGGCTCGCGCACCTTCACCACGATGTCGGTGATCTGCAGCGTCGACGGCGCACGTTTGCCCGCCTCGTCGAACAACACCGCGGGGGACAGGGTGGCGTTGCCGCCTTCGCCGGGCATCTGCGACATGGTCGAGCGGTACGCGCCGTTGACGACGATCTCGACGTCTTGCCAGGTCTCGGTGCTCTCGTTCTTGATCATGTAGACGGGCTTCACGCCGTCGCTGGCCACCACCAGCACCGCACTGATGTCGTTGGTGGGGCCCGTGGACGGGCAGGCGACGCCGAACGAGCCGAGGGCCAGCAGGAACCACAGGCTGATCACCAACGCCTTGTATTTGAAGAAACGATCGGAGCTCCGGAAGTCCTCGACCACCTCTCCCAGGATGGAGAACGAGTTGAGCAGCGTATCGGCCGCGCCCTCACGAATGCGCTTCGAGGTGATCGCCCGGTCTTCGGGCGCCAACGGCTGAGAGCGGGCGGCGCTCTGCACGCTTTGCAAGCGGGGGTTGCTCACGGAGGGGCGCGGGGGTGGGGCCGATGGACGTGCGGGCCTGTCGAGCTCGAGCTCCGGCTCAGGGGAGGGGGGCTGTTGGCCGTCGAACTCGTTCACGCCCTGCAGTGTAGCCGAAGCCCCCGGGTCAGCGGATCTTGAGTCGGGCCAGGGCGCGGGAAGCGATGGCGTTCTCGGGCTGGGCCTCGAGCACCTTATTGAGCCACACCGTCGCCTCGGTGGAGGCCAGGTCTTTCTCGGTGCTCGACTTCGACTTAACGAAACGTTCGGTGTGCAGCACCCCCAGGCGCAGCATGAACTCGAGGTTCTCAGGATCTTTGTCGAGCACCACGCGCAGCTCGCGGTCGGCCGCCGGCCAGTTGCCGTCGAGCTGGTGCACCAGGGCGAGCTTGCCGCGGGCGGGGGCGCTCTCTGGCACCAGCCGCACGGCCACCTCGAAGTCCTTCCTGGCGGTCACGTAGTCTTGCCGGTTGAGCGCGGCGTCACCCAGCTTGAGCCAGGCCTCGTCGAGCACGGGGTTGCGGTCGAGGGCGAGCTGGTAGTGCTCGTCGGCGTTCTTGGTGCGCTGACGGGTCTCGTAGAGCTGAGCCAGGTAGAAGTGGTTCTTCCCGTCGGCTGGGGCGAGCTCGATGGCGCGCTTGAGCGCCTCCACGCCCCTGCCGGCGTCATCGAGGCGCGCCCAGGACAGCCCGAGCAGCGCATGAATGATGGCCTCGTCGGGGTGGTCGCGCAGCAGCTCCTCGAGCTGAACGATGGCCTCCTGGGGCACGTCGCCCACCTCGAGCCACTGAATGGCCTGCTCCAGCTGGGCGCGGGCGGATCGGGGCAAGCCAGAAAAGGGGTCGGCGATCTGATCCATCAGGGCGCGGGCGACCTTCACGTCGGCCGGGGTGGCGCCGTTGGTCACCACCATCCGGATCGCCTCGACGGCGCCCGGGTTGTCGAAGGTGCGGTAGCGCACCTTGGCCAGGGGGAGGAACCAGCTGGGGCGATCGCCCGCCTCTTTCACGGCGGCCTCGAGCTCGACGCGGGCAGGCTCGTACTGCTCCGATTCAAGCAGGGCGACGCCGAGGCGGTAGCGGAACTCGGGTTCGGCAGGGGCCAAGGCGGCGGCGCGCTTGAAGTTCGCGATGGCCGGGGCGCTGGCATCGGACGCACGGGCAAAACGCACCAGGCCCTGCTGGTAATGGCTGATGGGCGTGTCTTGCGGGGCGAGAATGGCGAGGAAAGCGTCGGCGGTGCCGCCCTTCACGTGCGCTTCGGCGACCAGGCGGGCGAGGGCGAGATCGGTGGGGGCCTTCTTCTGGAGCTCGACCAGGAGCGGCAGGGCTTTGGCGCCTTCACCGCGCTGGAGAAACACCACGGCTTCTTCGCGCGGCGTCAGCTTCGCGCTCGCGCCTGAGGTGGTGAGGCAGCCGGAGAGCAGGGTGAGGGCCAGCAGGGCGCTGGGGGCGAACGGGGGTCGTCGACTCATTCTTTGCTCCGCTCTTCCGCAGGTAGCGGGCCGCGCTCTGAAATACCCTCGAGGCCGCGCGCCGCCACAGGGTCGCTCTTGTCGCCGCCCAACCCGCCCAGGGCGAGGCTTTGATCGATGATTTGATCGCGCACCTCGCGAATCAGCAGCTCGCGGTTGTTCTCGAAGTGTTCAGGGGCGATGGGCTTGCCCACCCGCACCCGAATCGGCCCCGGCGTGATCTGCCACGAGTTCTTGGGCATCAACGCCCCTGAGCCTTCGATCGCCACCGGCACCACCGGCACCCGCGCCTTCATCGCCAGCGCGAACGGGCCCTTCTTGAAGGGGTGCACCTTGCGGTCATCACTGCGTGTGCCTTCGGGGAACACGATGATGCTGATGCCCCCGCGAATCTGCTGGCCGGCCTCGTCGAGCGATCGAACGGCCTCGCGGTGATTGGCGCGGTCGATGAACACGAACTTCGCCGCCCACATGTACCAGCCGAGCATCGGCACGTACTTGAGCTGCTTCTTCGCCACGAACCTCGTGTCCCACGGGAGCGCCATGAACAGGGTGGGGATGTCGATGGTGCTCTGGTGGTTGCTGACGAAGATGTACGACTGGTCTTTGGAGAGGTTCTCGAGCCCCTGCACCTCGAGTTTCGCGCCACCTGCCCAGAGCAGCACCGGCGACCACCACTTCTGCACCACCACCATCGAGGCTGAGCGGTTGAAGGTGAGGATCATCGCCAGAAACGAGCAGACCCCCATCAAGAGGGTCCACACGATCGCCACCAGCACACAGAAGACGTTCCGTACCATTTTGAGCGGTTACCTGAACACGAGCGCTTTGAACTCCGGCGCGGCGCTCAGAAACGCGAACGCCGGGTCTGCTGCAACCCGTTGAGGGTCCCATGCAGAACCCGAGGCGGCGCGAGCGGCGGAGAGGTGGAGAAGGGCATCGGTCTGCCGGTTCTGCGCGGCGGCGAGGCGGGCAAGGCCGTAGCTCCCGAGGGGAAGTTCGGGCCGGCGGCGTTGAAGACCTTCGAGCGTGCCCTGCGCGTCGCTGAAGCGCCGGAGCGCGATCTGCGCCGAGCCGACGAGGTACTCCGCCTCGGGTTCGCCCGGCACGGCGGCGGCAGCACGCTGGGCTGCGGCCAGGGCGGCGGCCGCGTCATCAGGCCCACCCCGGGCCAGCAACGCCCGGGCGAGCACGAGTTGAAAGGCCGCCGAGACGGGCTCCCGGATCAGCAGGAGCCGTTCGACTGCGGCCCCCGCGTCGGCCCGCTCGAGATCGAGCTGCGCCAGGCTGCCAACCGCCTTTTCTTCATTGGGGTCGATCGCCACCGCCCCAGACCAGGCCGCCGCGGCTTCGTCCTTGAGGCCCATCTCCCACAAGGCCACGCCGAGCTTGCCGTGGGCCTCAGCCGACCTGGGGTCGAGTCGAGTCGCCTCGGCCCACGCGGCGCGCGCAACATCCCACTTTCCGGCGCGCGCGGCCGCGTCACCGGCTTGAAGCTTCGCGTCGAGCGGCTTCTGACAAGCACACAGCGCGAAAGCGAGGAGCAGGCGGAACACGGCGGGCCGGTGTACCACGTCACCGGGCGGAGTCGCTCCCCGCGGTCGACACCGTCCGTGTCACAAGGCTCGACTGCCGCTGGTTGCAGGAATAAACCCGTCGATTCGTGTCCGGGCAAAAGTTCATCGCCATCGCTGGAAACATCGGCGCCGGGAAGACCGAGCTGACGGCCTTTCTGTGCAAGAAATACGGGCTTCAGCCCTTCTTCGAGCCAAACGACCAGAACCCGTATCTGGCCGACTTCTACAAGGACATGAAGACCTGGTCGTTTCGCAGCCAGATCTTCTTCCTGACCCACAAGTTCCGCTTGCACCGCGAACTGGAAAAACAGTCGGGGACCTCGATTCAGGATCGAACGATTTACGAAGACGCCGAGATCTTCGCGAAAAACCTCTTTCGCCAGCGCAACATCGATAAGCGCGACTGGAAGACCTACTGGGAGCTGTATGAGACGGTCTCCTCGACCCTCAAACCGCCCGACCTGATGATCTACCTGCGCTGCCCGGTGAAGACGTTAAAACAACGGATTGAGCTGCGCGGCCGCAAGATGGAGAAAGACATTCCCACGGCGTACCTGAACCGCCTGAACACCCTCTACGAAGACTGGTTCACCCGTTACAAGATGAGCCCGGTGCTGGTGTTGCCGACTGACACGCTCGACTACCTGACCAACCTCGTGGATCGCGTCGACCTCTTTCGCCAGATCGAGAAGCACCTGTGACGGGGATGCGCGACGTCTACATCGTGGCCACCGACACGGCCGAGCCGTTGACGACCGACGCGCTGACCGAAGCGTTCGAGGCCGATGCCGAAGACGTGAAGCTGGTGTTCGGGGAAGACGGCTGTCTCTTCTCGGTGCGCGCTGACGCTTCGCGGGTCGACGTGAAGTTCGAGGCCCGCCTCACCTCGTTGGGGTGGACGCCCGATCTGCTCAGCGGCACACCAGAACTGCGGGAGCGCCTCGAGCACGCGCACGGCTTCTACCGGGTCAGCTTCGAGCCCGGCTCGCCCCAGCCCAGCATCGCCGCCTTCGAAGCGTTGTGGACGGTGCGCACCATTCTCGAGCTCTGCGAGGGCCTGGCGATCGACATCACCGCCTTCAAGCTGCACTCGGCGACTGACGTGGAAGAGATCACCGAGCTCGACTTCGACATCCGCGATCACATCACCGTGCACGCGCAGCCGCTGGGCGAGGGTGAGCGTAACAACTGGGTGCACACCCACGGCATGGCCAAGTTCGCCGCACCCGACGTCGAGATGTTCCACATTCCCGAAGACGATCTGGCCGCCGCCGAGACTTTCTTCCAGGAGCTGTGCACCGATCTCGCGTTCGGCCAGGGCCCCGCAGTGCGCCAGGTGATCTCGACCAGCGTGGGCATGGGTTTTCAGCTGTTACCGTCAGAAGAAGCGCGCCCGAACCTGTACCAGGTCGATCAAGAGAGCTTTACCGGTCATGCTCGGGGCCTGGTCACCGTGGTGAGCCCCGAAGGCCGGCACGGCATGTCGGACATCCTCAAGCATTACCGCGGGCGTTTCGAAGAAGAGACCGACCAGGAAGCCCGCACCAAGCAGGACATCGCCTCGCGGTTGTTGCCGATCTTCAAGGGCCGCTACATGCGCAAGGGGCTGATGGAGCCGCTCGCGTTCATGGTGCGTGCACCTTTCGAAGTGCACCCCCATGGTGAGGACGGCGAGGCCGAGCAGGAGCTGCTCTGGGTCGAGGTCGTGCAGTGGGACGACGACAACCTGGTGGGCAAGCTGGTCGAAGGGGGCACACGCACGACGGAGTGGCGCAAGGGCTCGCACGTGGAAGTCGATGACTCGCAGATCAACGCTCTGGCGGTCGCTCGCGAGGGACGTCAGCTGGAACCGGAAGAGATGGAGCAGCTGCTCCAACTCGAGAGACCGGCCTAAGGCTTTTCGGAGGCAGACAGATGGCCGCGCTGTTGTTGCTCACCGGGCCCCAGGCGGGTCGCCGGCACGAAGTTCAAGGCGAGATCTTCATCGGGCGCAGCCCGTCGTGCACCATTTCGCTCGAAGACGCGAAGGTGTCGCGCAAGCACGTGCGGCTGCTGATCGAAGACGGCCAGGCGCGCGTCTCTGATCTCGGCTCGCGCAACGGCACGCTGGTCAACGGAGAGAAGCTCGAGGCCGAGATCATCTTGCTGCCGGGTGATCGGCTGCAGGTCGGCGATTCGACCGTGCTGTTCGAGCCCACTGCGCGCGCGTCACTGTCTGATCGAGAGGCCGATGGCGAGCTGCACACCAGCCCCGTGGAAGAGCTGATCCCCGCGGTCGGCGCGGTCGCGGGGCTCTACCACGCCGGGGTCGCGCTCATTTCAGCGACGAGTGAAGCGATGGTGCTGCGGCGCGCAGCTGAAGAGCTCGGCCGCAGCGTCAACGCAGAGAAGGCGGCAGCGCTGCTGGGTGGCACCGAAGGCCTGATGACCGCGGCGGTGGTGGGCGCGGACTCCGTCGAAGTGCCCCGCTCACTGGTGCGGGGCGCGCTGGAGCGCAAGGAAGCCGGCCGGGTGAAGGGCCTGCTCTGCGCGCCTTTGATCGCTTCGGGTGGCGCGCCGTTCGGCATCCTCTACGCGGAGCGGCCTGAGCCCTTTGGTGAAGAAGAGCAGCGCACCATCGCGGCCCTGGGCCGGTTGGCGGGTGAAGCGGTGACGTCGGTGCGCAGCCGGCAAGACGCGGGCGCGGCGGTGATTTCACTGATTGGCAGCAGCCGGTCTTTCCGCAAGACCGTCGAGTCGGCTCGGCGCGCGGCCTCGAGCCACGAGAGCGTGGTGTTGCACGGCGAGGTGGGTACCGGCCGTGCGCAGACTGCCCGCTACATTCACTCTCGTTCTTCCAAGGCGCTGGGCCCCTTCGTGGTGGTCGACTGCCGGCGTTCGGCGGTGGAAACGGAAGAAGCGCTCTTCGGCCGCACCAGCGCGCCGGGCGTGCCCCCGCAGTCTTCTGCGTTGCTCAAGGCCGATGGTGGGTCGTTGCTGTTGTTGAGCATCGAGTCGTTGCCCCGCCACGTCTCGGAGCGGCTGGCGCGGTTGATCGCCAAGAAGGTGGCTCCGGCGAGACAGGGTGGTGAGGAGCCTGTCGACGTGCGTGTGATGGTGACGGCGCGCGCTTCACTCGAGGCCATGCAGACGCGTGGTGAGATCGACGCTGAGCTGGCGCGAGCGTTGGCGGGCGTCGAGCTGGAAACCTTGCCGCTGCGAGAGCGCAAGGCCGACGTGATGCAGCTCTTCGAATGGTTCTGCGGTGAGCTGACCCGCACCCGCCGGAAGGAGCCGCCGAGCCTCTCGCCCGACGCGAAGCGACTGCTGGGTGATCACCACTGGCCGGGCAACGTGGAAGAGCTGCGCCTGGTCGCCGAGCGCATGTCGCTGCTCTATGGGGGTGGTGAGGTGACGGCGCTGCACCTGCCTCCTGAGATTCAAGATGGTGGCACGGCCGACACCGCGCCGCAGTCGCTGGCCGAGCGCATTTCGAGGCTCGAGCGTGACGCGATCAGCGAGGCGCTGCGCCAGGCCAATGGAAAGAAGATCCGCGCGGCGGCGGCGCTGGGCATCAGCCGACCGACGCTTGACAAGAAGATCGACGAGTTCAACCTGGTCGTCGAAAAGAAGCGCGCATGATTCATCACGAAGCTCCCTCTCTCCAAGGGGGAGAGGGTTGGGGAGAGGGCATGACCGCTTGAAACTCGTCTATTCCGCAGAAGTCGCCGCAGCTCGCCGCACCCTCAAGCCCCTCGTCGCGCTGGAAACTTCAGTGCTGGCGCAGGGCCTGCCCTACCCGCACAACGTGGAAGCGGCGAAACGCTGCGAGGCCGCAGTGCGAGACGAGGGCGCCATTCCCGCGCCCATGGCCGTCATCGATGGGCAGCTGTTCGTCGGTCTCGATGCAGCGCAGACCCGGCTGCTGGTGACGGGCAAGAACCTGATGAAGATAGGCTCGCGTGATCTCTCGATCGCCGTGGCGCGGAAAGCGACCGGCGGCACCACGGTGAGTGCGACCTGTGAGATGGCGGCCGAGGCGGGCATCTTCGTCTTCGCGACGGGGGGCATCGGTGGCGTGCACCACGGAGATCAGTTCGACATCTCGCAGGATCTCGCTGCGATCGCGCGTTTCCCGGTGGCGGTCGTCTGCGCGGGCGCCAAGTCGGTGCTCGATCTCGAGCGCACGCTGGAGCTGCTCGAGACCCTCGCGGTGCCCGTGGTGGGCATCGGCACCCGCGAGCTGCCGGGCTTCTACACGCGGGAGACCGGGCT
>JAYTAT010000117.1:0-2136 GCA_043737315.1 Archangium sp. | reverse complement strand
TGGATAACTGCAGCCGAGGTGTGCGGCCCCGCGCGGCGGGCAGCTCGAAGACGGCCGTCTCTTCGAACAGGTTGGGAGTTCCAGGGCCGGCCGGCGTTTCCTTGCGCCGGGCCAGGCTCTGCACCAGCCAGACCTCGAGCTCGGGCACGCGAGGGCGCTCTTTTTGAATGACGAAGGGCACCAGCGCGCCCTGGTCGTTCACCAGCCGGACGTCGGCCAGATCGCGATCGACCTGGCGCAGCACCGCGTCGGGCAGGGGCAGCCGAGCCCATTGGCCGGGGGAGCCGGCGATACTCACCTCCGCCTGCTGCGAGAACACGGCGCGCAGATCTTCCGGCGACTGGCAAAGCAACAGCAAAGTAAGCAGCGCTGTCATTTCGGTTCCTGTGCGGCGGGGCGGAAGACGAACCGCTGGTACGCCAGTGAGATGACGATCAACGACACAGCCAGGCCGAGCAACGAGGCAACCCGGTACAGATCCCTGAGTTCGCCCAGATCGGAGAGGAACACCTTGCCGATGCTGACCAGCAGGAAGCCCAGGCTCATCCAGCGCAGCGCGCGCGAGCTGCGCCACATGCCGATCGCCAGGAGCGCCACCGCGTAGACCACCCAGCTCAACGACAACGCGACGTCGCGTGCTGGGAGTCGATCGAAGGTCACCGAGAGCGTGGTGGACGGGGAGAAGAAGTCGAACACGCTCAAGGTGACCCAGGCGAAGACCACCAGGGCTGCACCGATGGCCGTGCTCGAGGCTCCCCAGGGCACCTGCTGCGCATAGAGCGGCACTTCCCAGCCACGCGCCCGCTTCACCTCGTCAGCGGCCAGCAGCCACGAGGCGAACACCAGGCACGCCGCGGGCACCAGGTACGTGTAGGTCAGCCAGTTGAAGAAGATGACCCCGCTGCGCTGGTGATACGCGAGCACCCAGGGGTTGAGCAGCAGCCGTGCGCTCACCAGGGTCAGCAGCGTGAGAGCCAGCCACTTGAGCCCGCGCGCGTCGAAGCGCCGCCACAGCCCGAGGTAGGCCACCGCCATCAGCGCCCACGAGAGGGTGATCCACTGGTTCTCCAACTGCAGCGGCACAGCGATGGCGATCAGCGTGCACGCCGTGGCCAGCAGCCACATCACCCCGCGGCCCCCCAGCGGTCTGGCTGAGCGTTGGGCGACGAGCGCCGAGCCCAGGGCGATCGCCGCAAGGCCCACTGCGAGGGCCCCTTGCATCTCGCGGCCGAACGCGTGCTGCCAGAGCACGAGCACGCCCGGGAACGAAAGCGGCAGGGCGGCCGCGAGCCCCACCGGGCCCCACGGCTGCTCGTGGAAGCGGGAGCCTGCGAAGAACAGGAGCGTGTGCAGCAAGAGCGCCGTGCCCAGGGCGACCAGGAAGAGCTGCGTCCACGGCATGAGATCGTCGCTGCCGCTGCGCAGGGGCTCGATCAGCCGCAGCCCGAAGAGCAGCACGGTGACGAACGCGGGCGCCCGGAGCGCCCCTCGAATCGACGCAACCACCCCCAGGGTGGCCATCAGCGACAAGGCCACCAGCACCTGGAGCGGCTGCGCGGGCAGCGACGTGGTGGAGAGGATGGCCAGGCCCAGGGTGGTGAGCGCGAAGGAAACCAGCACCCGCTCCACGCGCGCAAAGAACATCGCAACCAGCAGGGCCAGGCCCAGCACCAACGAGGGGCCCAGCGCCAACACCGGGTCGATGGCCGAAGCCGGGAGCTGCGCGAGGTGATCATTGCGGGTGTGCAGGTTGATCAGATCGATGGCGAAGGCGATCGCGGGCGCGGCCCCCACGGCGTTCTGCCAGCCGGCGGTGGCGTCCTTGCGGCCGATCAGCACCAGGAGCAGCGTCACCACTGCGAAGCCGATGGACAGGGTGAGGTGCGACTCTTCGTGAACGCTGCGCACCGCGGCCAGGAGCAGCACGCCCATCAAACCCGCGAGGAGCCAGCGCGCCGCGAGGAGCGCCGAGGCCCGCCGCTCTTCGGCTTGCGGCCACTCGACGTTGATCGCCGCCACCGCGCCGAGCCCCAGCGTCGCCAGCAGAAAACTCAGGCCGGTCAACTCTGCGGGGGCGCGCGCGCTCGCGGCCAGCCCCAGCACGGCCAACACGGCGCCGACGCAGAGGGTGAGCAG
>JAYTAT010000116.1:0-5430 GCA_043737315.1 Archangium sp. | reverse complement strand
CGATGAAGATGGGCGTGTTGGTGTACGGCACCAGCGGCACGTACGCGATGTCGAGCCCGAGGCTGCCGACGTTGGTGATGGTCACCCCGCCGAACGCGTCTTTGGGCATGCCGAACCGCGAGAGGTCGAGGTTGAGCGTGTACATGAGGAAGCCCAGCAGCTTGAGGAACATGTTCATCCACATGAAGGGGATCATGCCGATGGTTCCTTTGCCCTTCTCGAGGGCGAGATCCTTGCGGTTACGAACCTTGTCGATGGTCTCCTGCATCTCGGCCGCGAGCGTCTTGAGCGACTTCTTGTCGGCATCTTCGATGCGCGCGGCGGTGAGGTCGACCTTGCCGTCGCCTTGATCCGCCTGCACGACCAGCACCGACAACGTGACCTTGTTGCGCAAGTAGATCTTGTTGAAGCGCAAGATCGCGTTGGCGTCGGGGCAGCGCTTCAGACCTTCCGCGACCGCCTTGGCCACCAGGTGCGTCACCGTGAGGCGAACGCCGTGCACCTCGCGAAACTTCTCGATGTACGCGAGCGACTTGTCCATCCGAATGCGCATGGTGCCGTAGACCGTCGGGTCGTAGGCGGTCTGCCAGGTACCGATCGCCATCTTCCGGAAGCTGGAGACTTCTTTCTTCGGGGTCAGCTCGAGGTGGGCCATGGCGGTAGAGCGTCGCAGGCTCCACGCCCGGGTTCTACTTTTCCCCTGAAGTCAGCTCAGCCCGGCGGCCAGCTCAGCTGACGGCCACCCAGCAGGTGCAGGTGAATGTGGAACACCGTCTGACCTGCGGCAGAGTTCGTGTTCCACACCAGCCGGTAGCCGGTATCTGCGATGCCCAGCTCACGCGCGTACTTCGCAGCGGTGATGCTGAGGTGGCCGAGCAGCTCGCGGTCTTCCGGCGTCGCGTCGTTCAACGTCGCGATGTGCCGCCTGGGAATGAACAACGCGTGGTGCGGCGCCTGCGGGTTGATGTCGAGAAAGCCGACACACAACGCATCGTCATGCACCTTCTTGGCGGGGATCTGACCTGCGACGATTCGGCAGAAAAGGCAGTCGGACATGGCGCGGCTCTTTAGTTCACTTCACGGCCACGTGCGCGACGACCACCATCCACCGGCGATCATCGACGACGACAGCTTCACGACGGCGGGCCCTTTTGTTCAGCGAGCCAGAGGCCGAAGTGGCGCATCACGCGCTCGTGCAGCACGGACTGGGTGAAGCGATAGACCAACCACGGCAGTGAAGGCTGGTAACCCACGAGCGCGGCCATCGTGGTGACGCCGTCGAGCAAGGTACGGAACTCGAAGCGGCTCTCCGAAGAGCCTTCACCATTCATCGAGCCATCCGCCATGGCGAGCCAGGCGCAGTCGGAGGTCGAGCGGCCCGGTACCAGGCGGAGCACCAGCACGCGCACGCCGGCAAACTGAATGCTGAACACCCCCGCGTATTCGGTGGTCTTCACCAGTGGCACGTCTGAGGGCAGCCACTTGAAATACGCACGCACCACGTCGAGCGCGGTCCACCCAGCGGGGTGGGCGTAACGCTGGATGGAGCAGGTCGGTATCGAAGGCGGGCGTTCTTCGGGGGTGACCCCAGTCCACGCGGCGGTCTGGGCGTGACCTGCGCCGGCGCCCGAGGTGACGATTCCGGCGAGCAGCTCGACCGGGTCTGGAAAACCGCCCCGGAGAACGGAGACGGGCACGCCACTTTTCTCGAGCAAGGGCAGGCGCACGTCGTCGTCGCCGTTCGAGAAGAGAATGAGGTGCTTCGCATCGACCTGCTTCGCGGCACGCGCGATCGAGTCACCCAGGAGGCGATCGAGATCTTGCAGCGAGGCACGCTGGAGACGTGCAGGCGCGCGGCGGGCCTGGGCGAGCACCACCACGGTGTGAGCACCCGTCAGCGCGACCTCGGCGCCGTGAATGGTGGTGAGGTCGGCCTGGAACCAGCTCAGACGCCCCGTGGAAGGTGGCAGGTCACTCGACTGGCGTACGGCGCGAACGTCGTGCGTCGCGGCGAGTTTCTGGGCGAGGGCCGTACCGATGGCACCGGCTCCGGCGATGACGACGCGCGACATGCCCCGCGTCTACCCTGTCTGACTCTGTCTGCGAAGCGAGGAGAGGGAAGACCCGGGTGACCTAGTGCGCCGCCTGCAGCGCGAGCGCTTCCGGGTGAGCGCGGTAATGGGCCCGTACGATCTGTGCGAGCGCACCCCGCACTTCATCCGTCACCTTCGCCGGCTGGGTCTCCGGCAACGCCGCCACGATCGCCCGCAGCAGCTCATCTTGCGGCTTGGGCATCCTGGGCTCCCACGACGCCAGCAGCCCGCGATCGACGTACGTCGGCAACGAGCCCATCACCCCGAGATCGTTTTGATCATGAACGAGCAACCCCGACGTGGTGCCCCGATCGAGCGTGAGCACCTGGAACAAATACAGCGTGTGGTATTCCAGCTGTCTGGCTCGCGCCGCATCGGTCGGGTTCGGATACCGCACCAGCGCCGCCCGAATCAGCTGCACCCACGTATCCATCACCGCGCTGACGAAGCGCCCCGCCATGGTGCGATCCGTCTCGACGTCGCCGGTCGAATGGTCCTCCACGTAGAAGTGGGTGATGCCCCGATGCCGGCCGAGCACGGGAATGAAGAAGTATCGATCGCCCTGTGCACGCGCAGCCTCGAAGAGCCCAGGGGCCACCTTCTTCAAGTTCGCCTCGAAGCGCGCCTTTTCTTCTGAATCATCGTGCGAAGGATTCAGATCGGCCATCAGCCGCCAGGTGCCCTTGCCGTCACGCAGCTGCGTGTAGCTCGCGTGCAGGTGCAACGAAGGCGCGTGGGGGTTGCGCGGGTGGATGATGGTGGAGAGCGCCGTGGCCGATGCGAGCGGGCGCTTCGGCTCGTCGTCGTAGTGCACGCACGACACGTTCACCGACGCGCGGTTGTAGCGGGAGGTCTCGGCGCAGGCGAAGCGCTCCCCTCCTCCGTGCCGGCCGTCATCGCGCAGCCAGACGTGCGAGGTGAACTCGGCCGCGCCGAGCGAGTCGACGAAGCGGCGCTGCAGCGCCTCGACGAGGGTGAGCGCCGAGAGGGCATCACTGGAAACAGGGGGAGCGCGGTTCACGAATCGGAGGCTACAGCGAGAAGGGCCCGCACCTCTCGCCATCCCCGAAGTCCTCAGCTATGGCCACCTGGGTGACTGCTCTGCTGCCCAGCCTGGTCGGACTCTCGCTGGGCATGCGCCATGCTCTCGAGCCCGATCACCTCGCGGCCGTTTCGGCCCTGGCCAGCGAAGAACGAGGTGGGCTCAGGGCCAGCCTCCGCCTGGGCATCTTCTGGGGCCTGGGCCACACGCTCTCGCTGTTGCTGGTCGGAGGGTCCCTCGCCGTGCTGGGTGCGCAGATGCCGGCGCGCCTCGGGTTGACCTTCGAGCTGCTGGTGGCGTTGATGATCACCGCGCTGGGCGTACGAGCGATGGTGCGCGCCGTCGCCGAAGGCCGCGCTGGTTCAGAGCACACGCACGCGCACGGCGACTTGACGCACACGCACGCGGCGCCCTCTGAACACCTTCACCTCAGCCGGTGGACCCTGGCCACCCGGCCGCTGCTCATCGGGCTGATGCACGGGCTGGCGGGGAGCGGCGCGCTGACGGCGCTGGTGCTCGCTGAGCTGCCGACCACCTCGGCGCGCTTGAGCTACATCGCCCTGTTCGGTGCAGGCAGCGTGGTGGGCATGTCATTGCTCACGGGGCTGGCAGGCGTTCCGATGATGAAGCTCGCGCGTTCGCCGCGGCTCTCTGCCGGGTTGCTGTTGTTCACCGGCTTCGTCTCGACGGGCATCGGCGCGTGGTGGGGCTGGGGCGCGCTGCAGCAACTGCTCGCGGCGTAGTCACCCCAGGCAGCTCAGCAGTCGACCCAGAGTGAGCGGGAAAGAGTGGCGAGCAGTCGCAGCGCGACCTCTGGAGTCGGCAGCCCGGCCTCGCGAACCAGCGTGGCATCCACGGGCGCGCCGAGGTCTTGTTGCAACTTCTTGACGGCGCGTCGACGGGCCTCGTGCACCGCAGCCTGATCGACTGCGTCGAGCTCACCCGTGACCCAGCGATCCAGCTCCCACGAGAGCTCGGCGTGACGGGTTTCATCCTGCGCGATGCCAATCATCGCCTGCCGGATGCGCGGGTCTTCGGCGTGCAGCGCCTGGTACTGCGCGACCAACGCACCGAACGTCTCCCGCACACACCCTTCCGCGGCGTTGTCGATCGCCAGCGCTCGTAACGAACGCAGCGGCTGCTCCTGCACCTGGGGCGCGACGGGGTTCGCGCCGAAAGTACGCGCGAGGTCGGCGGTGATGCGGGTGTGCTCGATCTCTTCCAGCGCAGCGCTCAACATCGCGTCACGCAGGGCCTTCGGTGCGCCGTGAAAGGCGAGTTCGAGGCTCAGTCGTTCGAACGCAGGAACAGAAGCGGCCTCGAGGTGCGCGGCCTCGGCGAAGAATCGGCCCAACGCGAACGCGCAATCCGTCGTGCCACTCGACGAGAGCCCCGGTGGTCTGCGGCCGATGGCGCAGTTGTCAGCACCTCGTTCGATGACTTCAGAGCGCGTCTCGGTCAGCGCCCCCTCCCGCGTCACCGAGAGGAAATGCCGAGTCACCGCGGTGCCCGGACCACACGCGATGCCCTTGGTGCCGATGACGTCCCACCCGGTGCCCGAGCTCTTTGCGCTGCCGCGATCGGCCTGGTCGCAGCGGAGGTCGTAGCCATTGGCGAAGGCTACCAAGAGCGCCTCTTGCGGGGTGTCGATGGGCCCGAGGAATGCTTTGAGTTCTTCCAGGCTCGAGACCGCCTTCACCTCGTCTCCGCGCGTGGTGGCGAGGTGGTAGTCCTGACAAACCTGAAGACACGTCGCTGCGAAGCCGCTCATCGGTGAGAGCGCCTTGAAGTTCGTCTGGCAGGCATTGACGTTCGTCGCGGTCGAGCACGCGGTGCCATCACCGTTCACCGTCCTGGACGCGCTTTCGGCCGCGAACTGGCGGTTGGTGACCGCGCGCAGCTCGACCACGTCGGGGATGACGGGCAGCTGAAGCCCCCGCACCGAAATCTGCGAGTTGTCGCAGGTGAGCGGGGTGTAGCCCGTGGTGTCAGGCCCGCAGCCCGCGAGCGCGACGGGACCGATGACGGAGACCTGCAATGCACGGCGAAAAAGTTCACGAATGTTCATGACCGCACCTTGTGCAACGAGGAGACCAGCACACAAGCGTTCGAAAACCGGGGCTGACGGCCTCTTCGGAGGCGGCGGAAAACTGAGGTTCAGCACGTGAGCAGGCTCCCCTCGTCACGGGCGCGCGGTACACCCCGCTCGTGGACTCCCGCCGCACGACGTTCATCTGGCTGCTCGTCGCGTTCGTGGTCTTCGGCGTCGGTACGCTCGTCACGCGCTTGCAGTCG
>JAYTAT010000115.1:0-2140 GCA_043737315.1 Archangium sp. | reverse complement strand
CCAACAACGCGAAGGGCAGCCTCGACTGTGCCGGCGGAGAACTCGCCACCTGGTCGGGCGTGTGCCGCGGCGCGCAGCCCCCTGCGTTGACCGACTCGTGCGCGACCGGCGACTACAACTGCGACGGCCTCTCGGGCAACAACGCGGCCGAAGGCTGCCTGTGCCCCAACAATGTGCAGTGCCCGAGCAGCATCATCACGCTTGCGCCCTACCCCACGCCCACCACCATCCCCGTGGTCGATGGCTCGCAATGGATCACCGTTGCTGCCGCCCGCGGCCGCACCACCAACTGGACGTGGACGGTGCTCGGTGGTGACTGCGACAACGTGCTGCCCAACCCGACCTTCGCGATCTACAGCTCGACCAACTCGACGACCCCCGGCGTGCGCAGGGGCACCCGCACGGGCGTGCGGCTCGACGCCACGCAAACCCCCGCGCGGTACGTTGCGCAGGCAAGCAGCCCGCTCATCGCGATGCGCGCGAGCGGGTACGGCAATGGCGTGACCGGCGGCCAGGTGTTCCCCGCCTTCGGCCTGTCAGGCGACTACATCGTGCAGGGCGAGTTCACCCTCGATGGCGAGACGTACAGCTGCACCCAGAAGATCCAGGTGCGGGCGCCAGGCATTCGCGCCGAGCTCTGCTGGGACACGGTGGGCGGCGTGGGCAGCGGCGGCAATGACATCGATCTGCACTTCGCGCGGCTGCAGGGCGCCTGCACCACGCACGGCTGGAACACGACCTGTATGAACGGCAACGGCTCGGTCGAAGACTGCTACTGGGCGGGCGCCTCTCGCTGCGCGAACGGCGCGACCGACCCCGGTTGGGGCTACGGCGATTCGATGATGAGCGCGTGCCGCGGCTGGTCGAGCAAGCGCACCTCGTCGTGCACCAACCCGCGCCTCGACAAGGACAACGTCGAATGTGATCGCGGCTCGACCGATCCCACCAGCCCGGTCTTCTGTGGCCCCGAGAACATCAACCTCGACAACCCAGTCAACAACGACACCTTCGTGGTGGGGGTCAATCATTACGGCACCACCTCAGGCACCAGCAACGCCCGGCCGCACGTGAACCTGTACTGCAACGGAGAGCGCGTGGTGTCGGTCGGCTACAACCCGGCGACGGGGCAGACCCTCTTCCCGCTGCTCAACACGCCAGGCAGCGACGCCACCGGCGACTTCTGGACGGTGGCGACCATCAAGGCGAACGTGGTGGGCGGCAACTTGAGCTCGTGCACCGTCACCACCGTGCCCTCGCGCAGGGCCAACGCGACGCGTGATGGCATTGGCACCCCTGGCAACGACATCTGCGTCGACAACATGTACGCGACCAAGAACTTCGTCGACAACGGCACGGGCCAGGGGCTCACCCAGGGCGCGAAGCCGGCCACGGCGTTGCAGTGGTGCAAACACTGAGCACGCTGTCACTGCGCGGCATCGTCAAACGATTCGGGGCCGCGACCATTCTCGAGGGGCTGTCGGTCGAGATTCCCCTCACGGGGATCACCTTCATCGTCGGCAGCTCGGGCAGTGGAAAGTCGGTGTTGTGCCGGCTCGCGGTGGGGTTGCTCAAGCCCGATGCGGGTGAGGTGCACTTGTTCGATCAACGCGTCGACACCCTGCCCGAGCGCAAGCTGCGCGAGCTGCGGGCCCGGGCGCCCTACCTGGTGCAGGGGCCTGCGCTGCTCGACTGGCTGACCTT
This sequence comes from Archangium sp., assembly GCA_043737315.1. Taxonomy (GTDB): domain Bacteria; phylum Myxococcota; class Myxococcia; order Myxococcales; family Myxococcaceae; genus Archangium_A. Next base: position 439 of record JAYTAT010000115.1, on the reverse strand, counting down.
GTTCGACAACGTGGCGCTGGCCGACCCGAAGTCACGTGAAGATGGCCGGGCGGAAGAGGCGATGACCCGCCTGGGTCTGCTGCCCTTCGCGCAGCGAAAACCGCCCGAGGTGGGCCCGGGCATTCGCAAGCGGGCGGCCATCGCGCGGGCGTTGGTGCTCGAGCCCGAGGTGCTTCTGCTCGATGAGCCCACCACGGGCCTCGACAAGGAAGCAGCCAGTCAGGTGAACGACGCGCTGGCTCTCGTGCGTGAACAGGGTTTAGGAGTCGCCCTGGTGTCACACGACTACGCTGCGCTCGGAAAGCTCGCGGATCGGGTCGTTCAGGTGAAGGATCGGCAGGTCGGGTACTGCGGCCCCGCGAAGGACTTTCCGAGAGAGAGATGAAATGGACGAGAGTCGGCTCGAACTCAAGGTAGGCGCGCTGGTGCTGGCGGCAGT
>JAYTAT010000114.1:0-2141 GCA_043737315.1 Archangium sp. | reverse complement strand
AGCACCGCTCGTGGCTCGCTGCACGAGCTCACCAACAAGACCCCCAAGAGCACCACTCGTATTGGCAACCCCATGACCGGCCTCCCCGTCTACCCGGTGGAGATAACGGCCGTGGATTTGTGACCTGGCTTCTTGAAGAGGTGAGGTGGTGAGGAAACGTTGGGGAGCGGCTCAAGCCACCGACATGGGAATGGGCATGAAGGTGAGCCCCGTCATGATCCAGGTGACCACCACCACCACCTTACGCCCCCGGCTCAGTGGGAGCGCTGGCTCTGCTACCGGTGGGTGACCTACGCCGACCACGCGGGTGATCAGAAAGAACCAGATCAACCACGACGCGCTGAAAAACAACGCCATCAACAACGCGGCGCCTGCGATGCGCGCACCAAGATCTTCCGCCTTCTCGCCGTACCAGGCATGCGTGAGGTGGCCGCCGTCGAGTTGACCCACCGGCAGCAGGTTGAGCATCGTCACCAAAAGCCCAAACCACGCCGCGATGAAAACCGGGTGCGCCATCACGTCGGAGCCTGCGGGCAGCACACCGTGAATCACCCGCACCGCGAAGAGCGAGAGCAGGTTGTCGCCGAAGATCTGCAGCTGTGGCAGCTCGGGCATCGGCGTCTCGTAGACCAGGTGTTTGATGTACAGCCCGCCCATCGAAGCGAGGTTGATGAGCGAGAGCGACGGTGGCAGGCCCGCAGAGGGATCAGCCGGTGACTTCTCGACGTGCGAGAGCCACACGCCCGCGAACAACATCGGCACGGCGATCAACAACCCCGCCAGCGGCCCCGCGGCCCCGATGTCCACCAGCGCGTTGCGGTGGGGAATCTTTCCTCGCAGGCGAATCACCGCGCCCATGGTGCCAAAGCCGAGTGGCACGGGGATGAAGTACGGCAGGCTCGCGTCGACGCCGTGTGCACGCGCCATGAAGTAGTGCCCCAGCTCGTGGCTGAGCAGAATCAGCATCACCACGCCCGAGTAAAAGGCGCTGCCCCACAACTTGTCCTCCTCAGAGCCATTCACGCCGCCCCCGAAGCCGACGTAAAACATCGAGAAGGTCGACACGCAGGTCGCCAGAAACAGCCCCGCGTGCAACGGCTTGTTCATCGGGATGCGGGTCGGTGGCATGGCACCTCGGGGAAACGCAGGGATTTCAGGGATTGACTCGACGGACTTGCTACCTATGCTCCGGGCGTCGCATCACCTCAACCCCAAGGAGTACCGAAATGAAGAAGGGTTTTCTGGCTGTCGTGCTTGCCGCTGCCGTATCGGGCTGCACCTCTGTCGAGTCCGCCACCGTGGCGAGCAATGAAGTGACCGCCACCGGGGGCGAGGCCGTCGCCATCATCCAGGCCACCTCGCTGGGCTGGACGCTCATCTTCCACATCGTCGACATCGTCAGCTCCGACCTCGACCAGGTCGTCAACAAGCTGCTCGTCGGTGAGGCCAAGGCCATGGGCGCCTCGAAGGTCGACCTCAAGAGCGCCTCCACCACCCCGCGCCACGGCGTCTTCGCGCTGGTGGGTTTCATCACCGGCTTCCCGTCGTCGACCGCCACGGGCATCGCGGTCAAGTAAGTCGAGCCGTCCGCTTCACTCGAGGCTCGCTCCGGAAACGGGGCGGGCCTGTTTCGTTTCAGGAGGCCTCCACGTGAAGAAGCTCGTGCTCGGAATGCTGCTGTGGTGCGGCTGCCTCAAGCCCGCTGAGGCACCGCCCCCTTCACTGGTGGGTGAGGCGAAGCGCGCGCTGGCCGAGCGTGAGAGACGGCTCACCTCGTTCAAGCTGGTGGTCGATTCCACCGAAGGCGACGACCGCGCGCGCCACGAGGTCGCGTTTCGCAGCCCCAACAAGAGCCGGGGCCACATGACCGCGCCGCACGACTTCGAGCTCGCTTTCGATGGCACCCAGCTGGTGCGGCTCGTCGCGGCGCAGAAGAAGTACGAGGTGATCAGCCTGGACATGCCGGCCGCTGACCGCGCCTTCTTTCTCGCCTCGCAGTTCAGGCCCTTCGTGCCCGAGGGGTACCGCTCACCGCTGCTGCCCCAGACCGGCGTCGAGGCAAAGCAGGTGCCCGAAGGGGTCGAGCTCACCGTGAGGCCGGGTGAAGGCGTGACGGTGAAGTACGTGCTGCGGCTTCCCGC
>JAYTAT010000113.1:0-2142 GCA_043737315.1 Archangium sp. | reverse complement strand
GCGAGGCCGAGCTGCTCACGATGAACGGCAGCCTGGTGGGTGACATGGCCTTCGCCGGCAATGGCTATCTGTCGGCCAGCTTCACGTCTGCCGGCACCACCGATTCGACCGTGATGAAGCTGCGGCTCCCGGCCGGGCTGGCGGCTGCAGAAGGGCTCGGTTCTGGCTGCAGCGTGCAGCTCACCGCCTCTCCGGTGTGGCGCTATAACGCGCAGGCGCAGCCGTCGGCGTTCACCTCGAGCGCGCTGACAGGCAGCACCTGCCCTGCGCCGCAGGTGCTCTCGGCTGCTGCGACTTCGCTCACGGCAGTGCGCGCCACGTTCTCGCGCCCCATGAATCCGTCCTCCATCAGCACTTCGAGCCTGACCATCGGCGGGCTGAGCGTGACGCAGGCGACGCCGATCTCGGCCTCGACGTGGAACCTCACCACCAGCGCGCAGATCGGAGGCGCGTCATACACGCTGGCCGCGTCGACTTCGGTGGCTGACGTTCGGGGCACGCCGATCAACGCGTCGGCGAGGACCGCGATTTTCACCGGGTATCAGCAGCCCATCGGTGGGCTGGTCATCAACGAGGTCGACTACGACAACGTGGGCACAGATTCGGCCGAGTTCGTCGAGCTGCGTAACTCGAGCACTTCTCCCATCGACCTCACCGGCATGACCCTCGTGGTGGTGAACGGAACGGGCAGCGTGGTGGTCACCACGGTCAATCTGCCGGCGATGTCGCTTGGGGCAGGGGCCTTTCTGGTGGCGGGCTCGTCGACGGTGATCGCTGGGCTCCCGGTTGGTACGGCTTCGGTGGCGCTCACCTCGGGCGCCCTGCAGAACGATGCCGAGGGCGTCGCGCTCGTTTCTTCCGGTGGTCAGGTCCTCGACTCGCTCACCTGGGAAAACGCGGCGCCGGCGGCCATCACCTTCAACGGTGTACCGATCACCGAGGGCGCCACCGCCACGACGGGCCTCATGGACAGCAACTCGTCGAACGTGAGCATCGGCCGTGCGCCGAACTCGGCAGACACCAACAACAACGTGCCTGACTTCACCCTCAATGCAGCGCCGACGCCGGGTGTGGTGAACGTCGTTCCCTGAGCTGCCTTCAGTCGTGATCGTCTGGCCCCAGCCCGGCGAGGGTGACGAGGTTGCGCGGGTGATGAGCACCGCCTCGCGCTTCCAGCACCCGGTCAGCCCAGAGCTCAGGCACTGCGTCTTCGCCGAAGATGGCTCCGAAGAGCGCGCCGGTGACGGCCGCGTTGGTGTCGCTGTCTCCGCCGCGATTGACGACGTCGATCAACGCCGCTTCCAGTGAAGGCGCGTGGAACAGCTCCCAGAAGGCGAGCCGGTACGTCACCCGGATCGACGTGGGCCACGGAAAGAAGAGGTGCAGGTCGGGCCCGTAGAGCTCGGGGTCATCGCCTTGCGCCAGCCGCAGATCTTCCCGCAGCCAGTCAGCCGCGTCTTTGGTCTGCGAGACCCAGTCTGACTCCTTGCGGCCCAGCGTCGCCGCCGCCAGCGAGAGCTCGGCCTCAGCCACCTTGAGCAGCGCCGCCGGGTCGAGGCGTTCCTCCGGCGTGCAGATCGCGGCGGCGATGATCCCGTTGAAGGTCGCGCACGCGAGCTGGCAGAGCGGATCGAAGTGCGTCACCGCGGTGTCGTCGAGCGAGGCCGCGATGCGCTCGTCGCGCTTGGAATGAAAGAACACGCCGATCGGCGCGGTGCGGGCGAGCGGGGCGTTGTCGCGCACCTTCTGGTACCCCTCGAGCCACACCTTTCGACCGGAGTACTCGGGCGAGCGGCCATCGATGATCGCTTCCAGCGCTGCCTTGATCGCGTCGGGCACGTCGATCGCATGGGGAAGCCAGCGCGCGTAGGCCTTGCCGGTCTCGAGCACGTCGTAGCGCCTCAGGTTGCGCAGCGTGCCCGAGAGCACCTGCGCCAGCTCAGAGCCCCAGGTCACCTGGCCCGGCATCAGCTCGAACCGCCCACCACCCCGCGGCTCAGAGAGGGGGCCTTCATTGAGCTCTGGAAACTGCGCGGCCGGCAGGTTGCGCATCTCGTTGCGAATGCCCATCGCTTCGCCGACCGCCAGGCCTAAGAGCGCCCCCTTTTGCCGCGACCGAATCATCTCGGCAGTGGCGACCGT
>JAYTAT010000112.1:0-5442 GCA_043737315.1 Archangium sp. | reverse complement strand
CGAAGATCTTCATCGGCAAAATTCCTTCGCGATCACTCGACGAGGTGTCGAAGCAGGTCGCCGGGTTGCTCGACGGCGTGAACGATCTCGACGTCGACGCCGCCGTGCGCCGCATCAAGGTGCTCGTTCCCGAGTTTCAGCGCAACGACGAGGCGCCTCAGGCCCAGGTCATCGCGCTGCGACAGCGGGCGTAAGAGCCAGCTTGGCCGGGGAACCGTCGGCTTGGCGCCGCTGACGGAGCACCATCAGCAGGATGAAGAAGAACGGCATCATCGGGGCGCGATAGCGCGAGAGGGTGCCCATGTTCGTCGTCGCCAGGCCCGTACCCAAAGCCAGTGCCAGCGTGAAAACCGCGCAGAAGAGCAGGGCGGGTGAGCCTCGAATTGCTTTGAGGACTCCGCCGATGCCGCGCTGCCGGAGAATCTGAAGGAAGAGGAGCAGCAGCGCGGTTGCCTCGATTCCATTGGCCAACTGCACGGCGTTGCGCGCCTCGAAAATCATCGGCCGGAACAGCGCAGTGAAGATGGCGAACGGCGCGAGGGCAAACTCGTAGACCAGCGAGCGGTTCTTCTCCTCGCCATCCGCTCCAGCGCCGCCCTCAATCGAGAAGTTGGACCCACCTTCGGTGCCGTAGCCAGCCTGTCGCTGACGTGTGAGCGCGGTCGCCGCGTCGTCGTGCTCGACCTTCGCAAAATACCGGCTGCCGACGACGAAGCCGGTCAACCCAATGACGCTCGCGGTGATCAGCGCAAAGGGCTTGAGCGCGGCTGAGTCACCCGAGAGCAACCGGGTCCACAGATAGAAGAGGCCACTGGCGATGCTGAACACCATCAGCACGTAGGGTTTGATCATCGTGATCACGACGGCGGACGCGAGGACCATGGCAACAGCGAGCGCGGTGCGGTGTCGAGCCAGAATCCACTTTAGCCCGAGGAGCAGCGGGCCGAGCATGGCCATGATGATGGGCTCCTTCAGCAGACCACACGACCAGAACACCGCCGTGGGGAGCATCGCGGCTCCCATCAAAAGAGAGGGTTGCACGTGGGGTGGAAACTCAGACCGCAACGCCCGATAGAGCAGCACCTTCGAGAGATAGGACAACAAGGAAACGAAAAGCACGACCGCGTAGAGGCTGTTCCCCAACAGGAACAACAAGGAGATCGCGACCGCCGACATCGACTGGGTCGCACCGCCACCTGGCATGAACTCCATAGGGGCCGAGAGTTCCTGGGCCTGGAAGAAGCCCTCGACCACCGCTGGCGCGAAGAAAGTGAAGTCGCTGCGGAGGGCGTCAGCCATCGGCACGCCCGTCTCGAAGTACCCAAACATGTCTCCACCGGCAAAGTAGTAGCGGGTGAGGAGGACCTGCCCAATCCCTGCGGCCATATGCATCGAGAAGGACGCGGTCAGCAGGCGGCCCTCGGCGCTGGAGTGTTGGCGCAGAACCACGGCATGAATGCCGATGCCGACGATGAGCACGAGGGGTGCGAAGATGAAGTCTTCCATGCGCTTCGCCCGTGAGTCTCCCAGAGGCGCCCCACTATTCGAAGTACTCTCGTGCTTGCCCGCGCGGCTGCACGAACTTGCGGGCAGGGTTGCTTGTCTCGACCCAGCCGCGGTGGTCGACGCTGCCGCACGGCACGGGGTGAGCGCCTGGGTCGCCGATGCCTTCGCCTCGGCCGCGGTGACCTTGCCCCACGGCGAACAAGTGCGTCTTACCAAAGACGCCCGGGCCCAGATCAGCCACGGCATGCGGATGAAGCGGCTGACAGGGCTCGTGCTGGAGGCACTCGGGAAAGAAGGGGTCACGCCCGTCCTGCTCAAAGGGGCAGGGCTCGCCAGCCGACTCTTTCCCGAACAGCCGCTGGCCCGCCCCTCGAGCGACGTCGATGTGCTCGTTCATCCCGACGAGTTGCCTCGGGCGCACCGAGCGATGGGTGCCCTTGGGCTGACCGAACGACACGATGACTCGCTCGGTGACGTGTTCGAAGAGCACCACCACCTTGCGTTTTATCGGCCCGGTCAACTGGTGGAGGTGCACTTCCGCCTGTTCTCTGGTTTCGGAGCACGCGTCTTCGACGACTCCAGCATCCGAGCGCGCTTGATCGAGGGGGCATTTGCGGGTCACCCGGTGCGCTGGCTCGCTCCCGACGACGAGTTCATCTACCTCGCGACTCACGCCGCCAATCACGCGTTCCTCAGGCTCTCCTGGCTGCTCGACTTGCGGCGGTATCTCGACCGCTACCCGTTGGATTGGCCGGTGATGGGCGCCCGTTGCCGGGCTGCTGGTTTTCACGCTGCCGTTGCCGCAAGTCTATGGCTGCTCGAGTCGGCGCTCGCGGTCAAACTCCCTCGGGCGGCGCACGAGGCCTTTCCCCTGGGTTCGTTGCGCCGACGAGTACACTCGCGCGTCTTTTCGCCGGAACACGTCGAGGCGGCAGACCTCTCGACCCACCCGGTGGCGGGCTTCGGGTTGCGGGTCTGGCTGGTTGATTCCCCCATTTCGGCCCTTCGACACCTCACCGGGGGCGCGCGTCGACTGCTACGAAGGGTGGGCGCACGGCGCTGAACCATGTCCGAGTCAGATCACAGCCGGTTCTGGATAGCGGCGGAAGTGTCTCTTGGGCTGACGCTCGTGTTGTTGCCCATGGCCCTGGGAGGCGCGCCCGAATGGACGAGTTGGCTGCTGTGGGCCCTCGCATCCTCGGCTTGCATCCTCTGGGCGATGGGCGCCGCGCGAAACCGCCGGCGCTGGGGTTGGCACCCCGTGTTGCTCGTTCCGGGGTTGGTGGCGTTGGTCGGTTTGTTTCAACTCGTTCCGCTGCCTCCCGCGGTGTTGGCTGCGATCAGCGGTTCGAACGCGGAGCTCCGAATTTTTGCGCTCGTGCCGCTGGGTCTCGAGGGGTGGCGACCGCTGGCCGTCGACGCGCCCGCGGCCGCGAAGGGGCTGGCGAGGGTGCTGAGCCTGGGCATGCTCCTCTTGGTCTCGCTCGAGTTGGGGAGATTGCCGGGAGTTCGCCGAAGGTTGCTGTCGGTGCTCGCGCTCTCGGGCACTGCCACTGCGCTCTGCGGCTTCGTACACCTGCTGGGGGAGTTCGATTCGTTGCTGGGCGTGGTGCGCTTCACCGGCAACGTCCCCCTGTTGACCCCTTTCGGAAACACGAATCACCTCGCGGCGTGGCTGCTCTTGACCGGAACCATCGCGGCGGGACTGGCTTTGAATTCGCCCACCCGCGATGAGGCCATTGGCTGGGGTCTGGCTGCACTGGCTTGCGGCGTAGGCGTGTTTCTCTCGTTCTCGCGCGGGGGCATCGGCTCGTTTGTCGCGACCTGGGCGCTTCTGGGCGCCACGCTTCTCGCGCGCCGAGGCGGGGGCCTGCGCAGCGTCATCCCCTGGGTGCTCATCGGAGCCACCATGCTGATGGCGGGCCTGCTCAGCTTCGAGCAATTGGTGGATCGGGCTGACTCGCTGGCCACCCTCGAGAAGTTCAAGGCGACCAAGCTCAGCCTCTGGCCGATGTTCGCGCAGGGTCTTGCTCCTTTTTGGATCCTGGGCATGGGCTTGGGAGGTTTCGAGCTGGGCTTTGCCCCGAAGCAGACCTCAGACCTCACCGTCATTTTTACCCACCCCGAAGCACTTCCACTCCAATGGGTCTCCGACGTGGGCCTGCCGCTCACGTTGCTGGTGGCAGGCTTCTCGGTGTGGCTGTTCTTGCGGTTGTGGCGCAGCCTTGCCACGCACGAGACGGAGCGCTTCGCGCTCGTGGGTTTGGTCGGTCTGGGGCTGCACGACGTCTTCGATTTCGCGCTCGAGCTCAACGCGGTCGCGGCGGCTGGCACAATCGTCATTGGCCTGTTGTGCGCAGTCGACGTCGTCGGCTCACGTGCGGCGGTGCAACGGCGTGGCCTTTTCCTCGTGACGCTGCCCGCCGGTGTGGCTGCCATTGCTCTGGCTTTTGCGCTGCCTGGGTACGCATCGGCAGAGCGCCGGCTCAATAAGGCGATCGAGGAGCGGCGCCCTTTTGCAGAGGTGCGCGCGCTGGCGATCCGGTTGATTGATCGACACCCCGCTGACTGGGTTTTGTACTCGAACTTCGCGCAATACGCGGCGGCCCAGGCTGATCCGCGTGAGTCTCTTGCGTGGATCAATCGTGTGCTGGCGCTGCGGCCTCTCGATGCCGCCAGCCACGTGTCCGCAGCGAGGGCATTGTACCGCATGAACCGGCCCGGCCAGGCGCTGGGCGAACTCAAGCTCGCCTGGGAGCGCGGTGACAGCGGTTCGCTTGAATGGGGGCTCGATTTGGCCGCGAAGCGGAGCGCCTGGGAACGCGTATTGCTGCCCCGAGTTGGCCATCTAGACCAAGCGTATTGGTCGCTTCGCTCGAGGGGCCGTGTGGTCGATGCCCGCGCTTTGCTGGAGGCAGCGATGGTCTCGCCGCCCAGTGATGAGGTGCTCGAAGAGGCGTCGTTGTTGGCAGTTCGCCACGAGGCAGACCTGGGTTCACCAGAGCGCGCGCTGGGGGAACTCGATGCGCTCCCGGTGGAGCTGCGGCAGCGCGCCGATCTGGTGCTGACCCGGGTGCAGGCGCTGAGCAAGCTTCGGCGCCAGTCAGAAGCGGCAGGAGAACTCGAGCGCCTGCTGACGCGGGAGCCCTCGAACTTGACGGCGAGCTTCACGCTGGTCGACATCCTCTCCTCGCTCGGCAGGGTCGCAGATGCGCGGGCGGTGTTGCAGCGGGCCAAACCTTTCGTTTCCAACAGCGCCGGTCGCAGCCTGATCTTTCAGAAGGAAGCGGAAACCTGGCTTCAAGAAGAGCGATTTCCCCGGGCCCTGGAGGCGCTGCAGACTGCGGCGCGGGTCGAGCCTCGCCGCCCCGACCTCCACTACCGCCTCGCCGAGGTGTACGAACGAATGGGCAGTCTCCACTCCGCACTCGATGAGGTTCGCCGGGGCCGCATGCTCGACACCCCTGAAGGCGCCAAGTCGCGTGATGCTTGGGTCGATCGACTCGAGGGCTCCGTGGGCCAGCTCCCTTGAGCCGCGCGCGGTGACGAAATTGAACTGAAGGGCTGTGGGGTGGTACTCACTTCAGCGTGTCTGGTCCGATGACGAATGGGGATGTGCCGAACACCAGCGGGGCGGACCCCAAGTTGTACTTGCGGGTCATTCTCCGCCGTAAGTGGCTCATTCTGCTCGTGTTCGCCGTCGTCGTCGGTGCGGCGACCCTTTACACCACGCGTCAGCCCCGTGTGTATGCCGCCCAGATCAGCTTGATTATCGATTCGAAGGAACCGCGATTTCTCGACAATCAGATTCAAGACGTCAACAGCGACACGGGCTCGTATTACTGGGCGAATAAGGAATACCTCGAGACCCAGTACCGGATCATTCAGAGCCGAGCGGTCTCGCAGCGGGTGGTCGAGAAGCTCGGTTTGATGGGA
>JAYTAT010000111.1:0-13180 GCA_043737315.1 Archangium sp. | reverse complement strand
GATCGAGGCTGCGCCGCGCCGCCCAGAGTGACGCATCGTGGAGCGAGCTGCGATCGCAGTTTCCAGCGTTGTCGCCGCTGCGCCCGGTCGATCAAGCGGGCTTGAGCCGCGCCGATGCCCAGCTCGAACGGGCCGGAGAGCAGGCGGCCCAGCTCGTCTCGGTGCGTGTGCTGAACCAGGTGCGGGAAGACATCGACCAACGAAAGCCGAAGCTCTTCGCGGCGGTCGACGCGGCCAGCTCAGCGGTGAAGGAGGCGTTTACCCAGTCGATTCGCGTGGTGTACCGGGTCGCGTTGCTGCTGGCGGCGATCGCGTTCCTGCTCACCTTGCGGCTGCCTCAACTGCCGTTGCGCACTTCGATGGGCGTGCCGCAACCTGCGAAATGATCGGCAGGCAGATGCGGGGGCATGCCGGGAACGATGCGTGCTACGCCGCTTCGATGACGACCGAGCCTGAGCAGCCGACCAGCCCTGAGCGAATGCAGACCGACGAGAGCCTGCGCGCAGAGCGGGAGCGGGCCGACGTCGCGCTCGCCGAGAGCTTGATGGCCGAGGACGACATCGCGGATGCGTTGATCATCAAGGCCCGGCAACGCGCCGATGCAGTGCTCGCCGCCGCGCGCGCCAAGACCGATCGCACCTCGGCCCCCGTCAACATTCCAGCGTTGGCGAAGGAGCGCGGCAAGGAAGACCAGGTGCTCATGCAAGAGCGCGCGATCGCCGACGAGATCCTCAAAGAGGAGCGCGCCGAGCACGTGACGCTGCTCACCACCGAGCGCCAGGAGACCGACAAGGACCTGGTGCGCGAGCGCGATCGAGCCGACGACGCGCTGGCGACGCGCGATGAGTTCTTGTCCATCGTCAGTCACGATCTGCGCACGCTGCTCAGCCAGGTCATGGGCTACGCGGGCCTCATCTCGATGGAGGTGGCGGCCAAACAGCTCGGCGCCCAGCTGATCAGCAACGCCGATCGCATTCAACGCTCGGGCACGCGCATGAACCGGTTGATAGGAGACCTGGTCGACGTCGCCAGCATTCATGCCGGCACGTTGGTCGTGACGCGGCAGGAAGAAGACCCCGCACGGGCTGTGACCGAAGCCGTCGATACCTTTCAGGCGCAGGCCCTGGCGCGGGGCATCTCGGTGTCGTCTGAGGCAGGCCTCAAGCCCATCACCGTGATGTTCGACCCGGCTCGTATTCTTCAGGTGCTCACCAACCTGCTGAGCAACGCGCTCAAGTTTACGCCTGCGAAAGGCAGCATCGTGGTCCGCGTCGCGCGCGTGGGCAATGAGCTGCAGTTTTCCGTGAGCGACACCGGCATCGGCATTCCCGCTGACAAGCTCGAGGCCATCTTCGAGCGCTACCTGCAGATCAACAGCAACGATCGCCGCGGCGTGGGGCTGGGCCTCTACATTTCCAAGTGCATCATTCAGGGCCACGGCGGGCGCATCTGGGCCGAGAGCACGGTCGGCAAGGGAAGCACCTTCTCCTTCACGCTCCCCATCGAAGCGCAGGCCCTCGTCCGTTGAGCCGGTAACGCTGGCGTTTCAACTCGGCCGGAAGCGTCGAGGTCGGCGATCTGAATACAGCGCGCGGTGAAGAGGGCCGTGCCTATTCTTCGCGGATCCATGTTCGGTTTCGGGAAGGCACTGCCGTTCGATCGCGACGCAACGCTTCGCCGCGCGGAGGAATTTCGCGGGCGCAAGAAGCCGAAGAAGGCGATCGCCGAGCTTCGCAAGGTGCTGGCGGTCGATCCGAAAGACGCGATCGCCCACTTCAGGCTCGGGCCGCTGTTGATCTCGACGGGTCGCCAGGTCGAGGCGCTCGAGAGTTTTCGCATCGCGGCCGACGACCTCGATGCGCGTGGGTTTGCCGACAAGGCGCTGAGCCTGTGGCTGCAGATCGCGCAGACCCGGGTGAGCGATCTCGATGCGTGGGAAAAGGTCACGCAGTTTCACGTGACGCGCGGGCGCAAGGCCGATGGGGTCAAGGTGTTGCTTCAGGCTGCGTTCGCGCAGCAGGGCAAAGAAGGGCGGGGGCGTGCGATTCGGTTGCTCGAGGGTGCGCTCTTGTTCGAGCCGCAGCGGCTCGAGGCGATCCTCGCGATCGCTGCGTTGCTGGTGAAGGAAGGCCGTGCGCCTGAAGCACGAGCACGGCTCGACACCGCGCTCACCTTCACCTCGGGTTCGAACGCGAGGAAGGTGCGGCGCAAGCTCTTCGTGCTCTTCCCGGGGTTCGGCACCTTCTGGCGCTGGCTTCGCTCCTGACCGATTCAACTCACTGAGCTGCCTCTCCCCGAGGGGGAGAGGGCAGTCACACCCTCACACCCGTCGGCGGCGCAAACCCAGGAGCAAGGGCAACACCGCGAACCACACGCCGCCGCTCGAGGTGCACCCGCACCCGCTCGCGGCCGTGGCCGTCAGCGTGATCGTTCCCTGGCCTTGCGCGTTCCACGGATCGTTCGCGGTCACCACGAACGTCACCGCACCCTCTTGAGGCATGGTGAACGAAGCAACCGCTGAGCTCGCACCCGCTAGCACTACCGGCCGCCCCGCACTCTGAACCCACACGAACGTGAGCGGATCTCCATCGGGATCCACGCTGGCCGAAGCATCGAGCCGCACCACTTCGCCCGCCTTGACCGCGCGCGAGTTACCAAGGAGCACCACGACGGGCGCCTGGTTCGTTCCCTCGACGACGTTCACCACGCCACCGGCCGTCGAGCTCAACGCGCCGTCAGACACGGTCACCTCGAAGCCCAGGGTCTCATTGCCCGCAGGTGCGGTGAACGACGCATTCGCCGTATCGCCCTTCACCAGCGTGACCGTCGGCCCGCTGGTCTGCCGCCACTGGTACGTGAGCAGGTCGCCATCGGGATCCGAAGCAACCGCCCTCAACATGACCGTGCTCCGCTGTCTCGCACTCGCCGGAATCTCGACCGTCACGAGGGGCGCGAGGTTGACCGGCTGCACGGTGAGCTCGACGCGCGACGGCGTGCTGCTCAGCGAGCCGTCTGAGGCGACCAGCTCGAGCACCACCACCACGGGGCTCGCACCGACGACGGGAGCGGTGAACTGCGAGGTGGCCGAAGTCGCATCGGAGAAGGAGCCGAGCGGCCCCGCCACTTGCGTCCACGCGAAGGTCACGGGGTCACCATCGGGATCACTCCCGCTGCCCGCGAGCATCACCGTGGCGGCTTCGTTCACGCTCCTGTTCGCGCCCGCCATCGCCACCGGTGCGCGGTTGAGCTGACGCACGGTCACCTGCACCCTGTCGGGCGTCGACGAGAGCGTGCCGTCGCTGACCACCAGCTCGAACAAGAGCGCGGTGTCTGCCGTCACCTGCGGCGCGGTGAAGACGCCGTTGACCCGTGCGACCGCGGGGCCGCTGACCTGGCTCCACGTCGCGGAGATCGCATCGTTGTCGGCATCCGTGCTGGCAGAGCTGTCGAGCGTCACCACGGTGCCTTCATCGACGATGCGATCTGCCCCGGCGCGAGCGACCGGCGGGCGATTGATGCAGTTGGCCTGATCAGCTGTCAATCGGGGGAACGGCGTGTTGGTGATGCCCGTGAACGCGATGGAATCCACGTCCCACCCCTCGCCCGCCGAGGCCTGATCAGCCCCGATGCGCAGGCGCACGCGCACGGTCTGGCCCGCGAAGGTGGTGCCGAGGTTGACGGTGGTGGTGGTGAAGGCGGGGTAGCCGGTGCTGCGGCCCGTGTACGCAGCGCGGCCGTTGAGCGGGTTGGTGGTGCCCATGCCGCCGACCGTGCCGGTGTACCCCGCGGCGGCCGCGCCGACGTCCGTCCAGCTGGTGCCTCCGTTGGTGCTGACCTCGATCACGGCGCCGTCGAAGCTGGTCATTGCGTCTGCTTCGAAATCCCAGCGGTGGCTGAGCACCATGCGCAGGTTTCCCGTCGACGCGACGTTCAACGCCGCAGAGACCAGCGAGATGTCGGCCGTGGTCGAGGGGTTCTCACCGAACCAGACGTGTTGGCCGGCAGAGAGGCGCTTGCGGTTCCAGTCGAAGGCGCTCGAGAGCATGGTGTTCTTCACGAAGGTCCACGCGGCGATGCGGGTCTCGACGTCGTCGGTGGCAGAGCTCGCTGCCACCTCGTCGGTGTGCAGCCGCGCGCTGAAGGTGGCGGTGCGGTTGCCGGCCGGCGTGAGGGCGGGGTCATTGAACGTGATGGTGAAGTTGGCCACCGTCGGTGCGGCGATGCCTGTGAGCAGCACGCGCGTCTGCGCCGTGGCCAGGCCCCAGGGCTGCGAGCTGGTGAAGGTCAGGCTGGGCGGAAACACCACCACACCCGGCGTGGTGCTGGTGATCATCCCGGTGGTGGCGGTGAGCGCATCGATGCCCGTGTTGCGAATCGTCACGTTCAAGAAGCCGCTCTCGCCTTGATCGAGCACGCCATCGCGGTCGCAGTAGTTCGCTTCGTCATCGAGCGTCGCGCGCACGAAGGTCAGCTCGTTGCCGGTGCCGAAGTCTTCGACGACCGGCGAGTGCGTGGTGGACCCGCGATCCGGTGAGACCGCGCGCAGGCCCATGCCACGCCGCGCGAAGGCCGCCGCGAAGAGCTTGAAGTCGGCCACGTCGCTGGCGGCAGCGGCGGCCAGCAAGCCATCACGGGCTTCGGTGAAGGTGGGCTGCCCGGGCGTGAGCTTGAGCCCACCGACCAGGTACCGGAGCATGCGATCGCGCGCTTGACCGAAGGTGAGCCGGGGCGTGGCCCGCAGCAGCGCCACGTAACATTCCCACACCGCCACGGCCCACACCTCGCCCGAGTTGTGCACCTCGGCGTTGGTCGCGCCGCCGCCGTCAGAGGGGGGCCCGACGGGCAAGGCGACGCCGTTCTCGATGTGCCTGAAGGTCAGCGGGTTCTTCGTGAGGTCCGTCGAGTACGGGTAGCGGCGAATGCCGAAGTACGTCGCGTCGAGGAAGCCGGGCCCGAGCAGCGCGTACGCGGCCGGGGTGTAGACGCCCGCCCAATTGGGGTTGCTGGCGACCTGCAAATCGTTCTCGCGCACCATCATCAACAGCGCGACCACGTCAGCCCAGCCTTCGCCCATGCTGCGGCCCTGGTTGTTCGACAGGCCTGCGGAATTCGAGATGAGGCGGTTGCTCAGGTAGTGGCCCCACTCGTGCGCCACGATGGTGTTGTCGAGCTCGCCGGCCCGGCGGGTGATCGCCGCGCGACTCATGGTGATCGACACGGTGCCCGCGCCCAGGTTGGCCCTCAACGTCGCGCCATCGGCCTGCGTCAACGACAAGACGGGGATGGTGACGGTGGTGATGGCCGTGTCGGCCGCGAGGGACGGCGGCGATGCGGCGGCCCCGTTGTCGATGATGATGAGACCCGAAGCGCCGGCGTTCTGCGCGTTGAGCCCCTTCATGCCGAAGGTGCAGTTGCCGCGATCCACCACGGCGATGCGGCCGGTGACGACCGTGCTCAAGGCGGTGCAGCCGTCGTTGTTGGGTGCCACGCTGTCGTTGGCCTGCACCGCGTTGGCGGTCAACGTGAAGACCTGCGAACCAAAACCGGCCGCACCGCTGGGGTACGCACCGCCCGGCGAGGCGGTCAGTGACGAGAGGCCCTGCGGGCTCCACACGTACATCTGCATGCGCGGCCGTGCACCATCGGCAGGCGTGCTCATGTTTGCGTTGTTGATGCCGTTGAAGTCTTGCGCTTCGGCCTTGATGCTGTCGCCGCCCGCACCGCCGCGGGAAAAATTGTTGGTCTGCGCGTTGCCCGCCGCCTCGTTGAAGCCCCGGTCGTAGAACCAGTCGTGCAGCTGATTGAGGTCGAAGAAGAGCTGCGTGATGCCGGCCTGCTGCTGCGCGGTGCTCGCGGCGGGCTGCAGCGTGACGTCGTAGATGCGATCGAACGTGCGGGCCGAGGTGGTGGTGGCGCGCAGGTCTCCGGTGTTGAAGCCGTCGGGCGTGACCAGGTCGGCATAGGCCTCGACGTTGTTGCCTGTCGTCTCGGTGGCGCCGGGTGCGAGCCAGGCATCGTTGGTGCTGATGGGCCCGTTCTGCAGGGTCACCAGCGAAGGCATCACGAAGGGCGGGTTGAAGCCGCTGGGCGTGCCGGTGGGGTGGGGCGAGGCGGTGATGCCCTGCGGTCCGTCATCGGGAAGGTAGAGGCCAGAGGTCTGCGCCCACACCCGGTAGGTGAACTGCTCCGACTCGCTCAAGTTCTTGCGCGAGAGCACCACGCCGTCTTCAGCCGAGATGATGAGCGCGTACATCGAGGAAGAGGGCTCGGTGGTGCTGCCCACGTCGAGCTCGAGGTGCCACGCGGGCACCAGGCGTTCGGGCAACGGGTAGAGCACCTTCTTCGCGCGCCCTGTGAACGGCTGCTCGAGCGTTGAGGTGAAGAGGCGAAAGCCCGCTTCATCCAGCTGGCCTTCGACGAAGCGTGATGAATCGACGGGCGTACCGAGCAGGTTGAGCCACGCGCTCGCGAAGGCTGAAGGCGCGGTCAGCTTGAACTCGCCCTGCTTCACTTCGGAAGGCGAGAGGTAGCCGCTGAGCGAAATCAGCTCGAGGCGCTGGTTCATCGCGACGTGCAGGCGATCGCGGAACACACTCACGCCGCCCACCCGCTTCTCGAAGCTGGCGATGACGACGCCCTGGCCCGTGTCGTGGAGGTGAACGAGGGTGGACTCCGCCAGCTGCGCTGAGCGAGCGCGATAGAGCCGGGCGCGCGTGAAGAGATGGCGGCGCGCGGCCTGCTCGGCGGTCAGCCCCGAATCACGCGGTGAGCTCGTGCCAGCAGCCGGCGGCTCGGCCCAGAAGAACGTGGGCACCCCCAGGCGCGGCTCGAGGCTGGTGACGTGGCCCCCGAAGGCACCGTCGGTGAGCGCGCGCACCTCTTTCGAAGCGGTGAAGGCGTCGAGGTTGGGTTGCTCGAAGGCAAAAGAAGCGGTCGCTCCGAAGAGCAGCAGCGCAGGCAGGTGACGCATTGGTGGACCCCGGGGCAGGGGCCCACTCTACTTCGCGTCTTCGTGCCGGCCATCGGCGTGTTGGGCAAAACGGCCCTGCTCGCGCGCGTGCACCGGGTCATCACGCTTCCACGGCCAGCCACCAAACTGCGTGCGCTGGTAGTCCGCGAAGGCCTGCTCGATCTCCTGCCGGGTGTTCATCACGAAAGGCCCATGGCTCACCACCGGTTCACCGATGGGGCGCCCTTGCAGGATGAGGAACTCGCCTTCACCTTCCCCATTCTCGAGCACCACTTCGACCTCAGGGCGCAGCTTCACGCCGGTGCCGCGGTGAATGACGGCCTTTCCCACCCTGAGCGTGGAGCCCGCGAAGAAGTACAGCATGCGGTTGGTGCCCGTCTTCGCAGGGGGCAGGGTCCACTTCGCTTCCGGTTCGAGCTTGCCCGTCCAGATCGCGAGATCGCTTTCGGCGGCCGAAGCCCAGGAATGCGGGGGCGGTTTGGGCGCGCGGACGTCGCCGAGTTGCCCTGCCACCAGCGAGATCTCTGCACCGGGCGCACGCACGAGCGGAATGGAGTCGGCCCAGAACATGGAGAAGTACGGGTCGACCATCTTGTGGGCGCGGGGAAGGTTGAGCCAGATTTGAAACAGCTCGACGGGGTTGGGCCCGCTCTGGTCGAGCAGGGGGAACATCTCGGAGTGCACGACGCCCTTACCGGCCGTCAGCCACTGTGCGTCACCTTGGCCGAAGCGCGCGGTCGCACCCAGCGAATCGGAGTGGTCGATGAGCCCGCGCCGCACCACGGTCACCGTCTCGAAGCCCCGATGCGGGTGCTGGGGGAAACCGGGCACCACCTGCCCGTGGTACATGCGCCAACCGTCTTTCCCCTCGAAATCGGCGCCCAGAGTGCGGCCGGCGAGTGAAGCTGCGGGGCCGAGCTCTGCATTGCCCACCGGGTAGGCGTCGTCGTGGTGCACGCAGAAGAGAAATGGATCCAGCGTCTGCCAGGGGAAACCAAGTGAAACCTGCTGCAGCACGACATCGTCAGTCATAGAGATGGCTGTTCTGCTGCCCTCGGGGCCGCGACGCAACTCACTGATTGGGAGTAAGCCCAGCGCCATGAACCCGCTCGTCTCTGACCCGTTCATCGACTTCCTGCTTCGTGACGTGCTCGACGCCGAAGCGCTCTGCCGGCTGCCCGCTTTCGAAGGCCACAGCCAGGAGACCATCGGCCCCTGGATGGCCGCCTGCCGCCGGGTCGCGCGCGAGGTGATGTTTCCTTCCTACCGCGCCATCGATCTCGAACCGCCACGCTTCGAGGGTGGTCGTGTCTTCGTGCACGCGCGCATGAAGGACGCCTGGCGCGAGCTGGTGGCCATTGGCGCCATCGCCAGCGTTCGGCAACTGCCGCTCACCGTGACCACCTTGTCGAGCTCGTACCTGATGGCGGCCAACTGCGCGGCGTATGGTTTTGCCGGGCTCACCGCCGGTGCAGCGCACCTCATCGAGGCATTTGGCAGCGAGGTGCTCAAGAGCACGTACCTCGAGAAGATGCAGTCAGGTCAGTGGACTGGAACGATGGCGCTCACCGAGCCGCAGGCGGGCTCGAGCCTGGGCGACGTGACCACGCGCGCGCGGCCGGCAGACGGTCATCACCTGATCAGCGGCGCGAAGATTTTCATCTCGGGTGGTGATCACGACCTCACTGACAACATCGTGCACCTGGTGCTCGCGCGCATCGATGGGGCTCCGCTGGGCTCGAAGGGCATCTCGTTGTTCGCGGTGCCGAAGTTCAGGCCGGGCGCGGAGGGGCTCGAGTTCAACGACGTGCAGGTCAGCGGGGTCATCCACAAGATCGGCTGGAAGGGTCTGCCTTCGCTGGCGCTCTCATTTGGTGATGAGGGTGACTGCCACGGCTGGCTGGTGGGTGAGCCCAATCAGGGTCTGCGCTGCATGTTTCAGATGATGAACGAGGCGCGCATCATGGTCGGCGTGAACGGGGCTGCCACGGCGTCGGTCGCGTTTCATGAGTCACTCGCCTACGCGAAGGATCGCAGGCAGGGCCGGGCGATCGGCAACGCTGACATCAAGGCGCCGCAGGTTCCGCTCACGGACCACGCTGACGTGCGCCGCATGTTGCTGAGGCAGAAGGCGATCGTGGAAGGCTCGTTGGGTCTGCTGGGCATGACGGCGCGGTACGCAGATCTTTCGGTGCACAGTCAAGATGAGGCGGAACGTTCGCGCTCGAGGCTGCTGCTCGACTTGCTCACGCCGATGGCCAAGACGTTTCCCTCAGAGAAGGGCTTCGAGAGCAACGCGCTCGCCCTGCAGATTCATGGTGGGTACGGCTATTCGAGCGAGTACCTGCCCGAGGCGTGGCTTCGAGATCAGAAGCTCAACACCATTCACGAGGGCACCACCACGATTCAGGGGCTCGATTTGCTCGGCCGAAAAGTCGTGGCGGGTGGTGGGGCCGCCTTGATGGCGCTGCGTGAGGAGATCGAAGTCGAGCTGGGGCGGGCGAAGTTCGATGTGGAAGCGCTCCGCAGTGGTGCTGATCAAATCGTCGAGCTGACCGCCGCGCTTGGTGCACGCGGTGCGCAAGGTGATGTTGCGGGCATGCTGGGTCACTCCGCTGACTTCATGGAGGCGCTGTCGCTGGTGGTGGTCGGCTGGGTGTGGACGAAGGTGGTCAACTCGCTGGGTAGTCGTGACGACGACTTCGCGAAGGGGCTGCGCGCAGCGGCGGACTACTGGCACCGCACGGAGGTGACGCGTGTTCCCGCGCTGGTCACGCTCTGCAGGTCAGGTGAGCGCAGCTACCTCGACGTGAAGGCCGACTGGCTCTAGCGACTGCCCAGAGTCGCAAGGCGACCCCGTTCAGGCCCGCAGCTCGCTCAGCGGACCCGGTGCGATGCGCGTGGGGCCCTCGAGACCGAAGGTGTTGAACGCCGAATCACCAAAGGCGTGCCCGAGCGTGTTGAACACGTTCGAGACCTGCCGATTCGCCGTCGCGCCATCACGCGGGAAGACCACGGTGCGCCCATCTGTCCTCAGTCCCAGCCTGTTCCCGCCCAGCATCAACATCGGCCACTCGACCGCGGTGGAGTGATGCTGCTCGCCGTTGTCCGACAGATAGAGGATGGCGGTGTGGTCGAGCATGGTGCCTGACGCACCGACTTCAGGCGTCGACTCCAACTTGCGCGCGAGCTTGGTGATGAGCTCGACATGCCGGCGCGTGACGCCCGCGATGCCCGTCCAGTTCGCGGGGATGCCGATGCCGTGCTGAAGGTCGTGGCGCCCGATGCCCGGGATGACCGAGTCGTAGCGCACGTCGAACCCCGACGAGCCCGACGCCAGCACCACCACGTTGGTGAGCCCACCCAGCAGGCTCGCGGTGGCGATCTGAAACTGGGCCTCGAGCCACTTGAGCGAATCGGGCGTACCCGTGCCGGCCAGCAGCGGATTGGTTGAGGGCGCTACCGGCAGCAGCGGTTGCACCGTGCTGGCCATCGACATCAACAGACCTTCGCGCGCGCGCAGGGCGTCGAGTGAGGTGAGGTAGCGGTCGAGCTTGAGCCGCTCATTCGAGTTGCCCCGAAAGGTGCTCAACGCCACGCGCACGTCTTCACGCGCAAAGTCGAAGAGCTGGCTGCGCTCCTGCCCTGCCGCGGTGCCGCCGGTCAGTGAGCCGAAGAGCGTGTCGTAGGCGAGCGCTGGGTTCACCAGAATGCCCGCGGGCTTGCCCGGCCCGAAGCTGCACGACTGGTAGACGATGGGCGTGAGCGACGAGCTGGTGCCCAGGCGAATCGCATCGAACGGAGCCGAACGTTTCAGGCGAGGCGCCATCACCGCATCGAAGGTGGGCGCAGAACCATCGACAGCGCAGCTCAGCGCGCCCGTACCCGTGGAATGCCCACCACCCGTGATGGTGCTGGACAGCCCGAGCACCACGGCGGCCCGCGACTCGAGTGAGACTTGCCCCGAAGATGCGGCCAGCGAGCCCAGACACGGGGCCGACGACAACGAGTCGCCCGTCAGCGTGAGCGGCATCGAGGGGTACACGTCAGCGAAGTTGTGCCGCGTGCCGATCATCGAGGCGCCCAGCGCCGTGCGCGCCCCCATGGAGAGCAGCGTCTGCGGATAGATGCCGTTGCACTCCATGACGATGACCAGCCGCGCGGGCGTACCGTTCTGCGCGAAGGCTTCACGGAAAAAAGGCGCGAAGAGACCCGCACCCACACCCTTCAACAACGTGCGTCGATTCAAGCGGGCCATGTTCACTCTCCTCCTGCGGGGACGCGCCGGGTCTTCCACGTGTCACTGGTCACCAGCGCGCTCACCATCGAGACGAACGAGCCTGAGTTGGTGTCGTAGGCCTGCTCCATTTGCGAGAGCGTGCAGGCGTCGGTGCGGTTCTCAGCGCGGCCCATGAAGTAGCGGAAAGCCTGACGCACGAAGCAGCGCTTCACGTACGGCGAGTTGGCGAGCTTTTCGCTGAAGTTCACCGCGCTGGTCACCGGCCCATTGAGCGCAGGGTCGGGCATGTTGATGAGGCTGCTGGTGCCATCGGGAGGCCCCCAGCCCCCATCGACGGCGTGGTCGACGCGGCGCAGGTAACCGGCCTGGTTGTAGATCTCGAACGGCGCTCCCAGCGGGTTCATCAGCGCGTGGCAGCCCTGACACTGCGCGCCTGCGGTGGCTTCTTCGAGGCGACGTCGCGCGTTCTTGTCGGCGGCGTGCGGCCCGACCTGGGCGACCACGCGCACTGAACTCAGCGGAGGCACCCAGCCGCACAGCAGGTTCTCCCGCACCCACTTGCCGCGGTGCACGATGGACGGGTCGTCTTCGAAGTTTCCGCCATGCGCGCTGAGCCACGCCGGGTGGGTGAGCACGCCCGCACGCGCGGCTGCGGGCAAGGTGACCCACCGCGCAGCCTGCGTCGCCGCGATGTCTTGCTCGGTGTCGTAGATCTGCCCCGTGAACTGAATGGCCGCGCCCGCGCTGCCGGGGTTCGCGTTCGAGGCGAGGTAGAACTGCCGGGTGGTGAGCAGGTTCTTGAGCACCTCGGAGTCAGCCACCACCACGCGCGCGACGACGTCGTCCATCTGCTGCACGAGCGTCGATTCAGAGCCGTAGTAGCCGCTCATCAGGTTGCCGTATGCCGAGAGCTGCTGCCGGTAGGGGCTCGTACCGCCGTCGTCGAAGCGTGAGGTCGCTTCGGGGCGCTCCTTGAAGACGGTCGCGACGTTGGCGTAGCCGAGCCACTCGCGGAAGAAGCCCGCCATGCCGTCAGCGAGCCAGTACTGGCCGCGCTGCAAGCGATTTTCTTGCCGGTAATCCTGGAGCAGATCGAAGCGCGTCGGGTCGGTGCCGCCAGCGTTGGCGCGCAACAAGGCGTCGACCTGGCTGCTCACGAAGATGCCGCCGTCCCTCGCAGCCCCGGCGATGTCTGCGAGATGACCTTCAGGCGGCGCGGAGTGATCCGGATAGACCCAGGTCGGCGTGGCGCCCGGAGCGCGGCTGCCGATGGCGTACGCGAGCTGCTGCCCGAGCTCGTGCGCGGTGAGCGTGGTGCGGCCCGCATCGGTGGCCGTGCCCATTTCTTCGCGGAAGAGCGCGCCCGTGGTGAGCCAGGCGGCGTTCGAGATGCGGGTGATGGATGCGGTGCGTTGTGCGCTGCCGTTGCCGCCGTCAGGCGTGGGTTCTTGTGAGAGCACGGTGGTGGCGAAGGCGAGCAGCCGATCGAGCTCATCGGTGCGCGCGGGCCTGAAGTACACCCCGTGCTGAAGGAACTCAGAGAGGTAGTGACGCATGCAGGCCTGCGTCGGTCGAGCGTCCTGGTACATGCAGCGCAGTGAGGCGTCGTTGCGCAGCCGCTCGAGCCGGTTGCTCCCCGTGTAGGGCCCGGCCCACGGAGCGCCTGCTTCGCCCACCACCGGCAGAAAGAGCTCGACCGTCGAGTCGTCGAGCGTCTCGTCGCTGGCCCAGGTGCTGTACGGCTCGCCAGCGCTGGGATCGAACGGATTGTCGAAGTAGCTGAAGCCCGTCCAGCTGCGGGTGACGGCGCCGCCCACGTTGCGCGTCCACTGCCAGCGATTGAGCCTTCTGATGCGGACGGTCGCGTCGGACTGGACGCCCGCGGTGCACGCGAACAGCTCGGCCTGGGGAATGAGGTTGGGAGCCAGCTCCACGCGCGGCCCTGCGTCGGTGACGCCCGCGTCGGTATC
>JAYTAT010000110.1:0-5447 GCA_043737315.1 Archangium sp. | reverse complement strand
TGAACTGCTCGAGGCTCATCTTCTGCACCGCGCCGGTGACCTTGTCCTTCTTCACCAGGAGGCCGTCGCGGAGGATGCCCGCGTTGTTGATGAGGCCGTTGAGGCCACCCAGCTCACCGTGCGCCCACTCGACGAAGCTGACGACGTCGGTCTCGTTGCCCACGTCGAGCTTGCGGCGCTTGATGCCCGCGGGCAGCGCCGCCAGCGCGGTCTCGTTGATGTCGCCGACCGCCACCTGCGCGCCCGCCTCGTGCAGCCGCTGCGCGAAGTGCGCCCCCATGCCCTGCGCGCCGCCGGTGACGATGATCTTGAGAGTCTTGAGGTCCATGGGGCGGCGGATAGCTCGTTTTCGTTCAGAAATGGAAACGCCGTGACGGCCTGGAAGGGGCGCATCACGGCGTGCCGAAGGACAGCGGGAGACCTCAGCTCTTGAAGGTCTCAGCCGTCTTCTGGGCGGTGTCGAGCGACAGCTTGCGCATGCCGGCGGCCAGCTCGTTGACGAAGTTGAACTGCGTCTTCATCAGCTCGTTCATCTCGTCGATCTGCGTGTTGCCGTACTCGATCCACTTGGAGTGGGCCTTGCCCATCTCTTCGAACACCTGCGTCACGCGGGTCGACTGCTCTTCGAACATCTTCTTGACGTTCTCACCGGCGAATTGCTGCACCTGCGAAGCGACGGTCTTGGTCTCGGCCATGGTGTTTCTCCTGGTTGTGCGGCGTTCACTGCAGAAATCAGGGCAAACCCTCGCCCCGACTGCCGACTGCCGACAAATTGCACCGCACGACTCACCGCGTCAAGTCTATTTTGTTGCACTGCACCATTCAGCGTCATTTTTTACGCTTCCGCAGCATGCCTTTGAGCTCGTCGAGCTCCTTTCGCATCTGCTCCAGGTCGGTGGGGGGCTGAGGCGCGGTGGTGGGCACGGGCACGGGCTGCGTCGACTGCTGGCCCCAGCCGCCGAAGGGGGTGTTGTTGGCGAACTGGGTGAGGGCCACCAGCGGGTTGAAAGGCATGAAGCTCTGGGTGGTCTTCTTGGCCGTCAGGTAGAGCTCGAGCGCGGCTTGAACATAGCGGCCGAGGAAGTCGGCCAGGGCGTCATCTCCGAGCCGAATCAGCTGGTGGAGCAAGGCCGCGGGGAAAATCTTGTCGGCCCCCCGGCCTTCCACGATGATCTGGGTCAAGGTCACCTGGGTGAGGTCCTGCCCCGTCTTCGCGTCGACCACCCGGGCCTCGGCGCCGTCACGGATGGCGGCGGTCAGATCCTCCAGGGTGATGTACCGGCTCGAGTCGGTGTCGTAGAGCCGCCGGTTTCCGTACTTTTTGACGAGCATGATTTTCGACCGTACCAACGTCAGTGTGCAATGCAACATGGGTGGCCTTGACAGGCCCCATCCGAACGCGTCATGAGGGCATTCTCTTCGCATGTGCACAATTCATCCGGGGCAGAGAGGGCCGATGCAGATGCTGCAGTGCAGCAGATTGGCCGGATGGCTTTCCCCGGGGCCGGGGCGTAAGGCCGCACGCTTGAAAAGGACGTTCATGTCTCGCTCTCTCATCGTGTTCGTTGGTTGTGCCGCGCTGTTGGCGTGTCCCGGTCCTCAGGTCGACTGCCGGGTAGGCGCTGATTGCGCGAGCGGCGTGTGCCTGCGTGATGGCACCTGTGGCCCCGTGACTCCGGGTGACTCGGGCGTCGGTGGTGGGGGCGGGGAAGGCGGCGGGCTCGCAGGCGGCGGCTCCGGCACGGGCGGCGGCTCCGGTACGGGCGGAGGCGGATCGACTGGCGGAGGCACGGCCGGTGGCGGAACCGGTGGGGGCATGCCCGTCGGCTGCTTGCCCAACAACGACGGCGTCATCGAACGAGACGAGGTCTTCTTTCAGCCCGGCCTGCGCGCGACCTTCAAGATCAGCGGCCCGGCGAGCTTCGACACGGCGGGCATGGTGGCCCCCGACGGCGGCCGTCAGTGGGACTTCACCCCTGCCCTCGCGGGCGACACCTCGCGCCTGGTCGAAACGAAGCCGCTGACGGGCGAGTGGTACGAGTCGAGCTTCCCCGACGCGGGCTACGTGACTGAGCTTGGCCAGGGCAGCCCGCTGCTGGGCGTGTTCAGCGCCACCGCCAACGCGCTCTACCTGCAGGGAGTGGTCTCCCCCACCGACGGCTCCACCGGCACCAGGGTCCACTACGCGCCCTGGGTCAAGGTGCTGCAGTTTCCCCTGCAGTCAGGCGTCTCGTGGGGCGCAACCTCGACGGTGAGCGGAAAATACCAGGGCTTCGTCATCGGCAATGCGGCCTTCGGCACCGGCCTGCCCTTCCAGGAAGAGAACTACACCTCTACCGTCGACCGCGTGGGCGCCGTGCTCACCCCGTACGCCAACACCCGCTTCAACGCGCTGCGCGTGCGCACCGTGATGATCCGCTCCACTCGCGTCTACACTCTGGGCCAGTGGATGCCGAGCCTCACGCTGCGCTCCTTCAACTGGAACGCCGAGTGTTTCGGCACCGTCGCCACGCTCAGCTCGACCAACAACGAGAGCAGCACCGAGTTCACCGACGCGGGTGAAGTGCGGAGGTTGTCGAATTGAATTTGCGCGCTGCCCTGGTGCTGGCGCTCCTGGGGAGCGGCTGCCTGCACTTTCACAACGGCCCCATGCCCGGCGAGCCGAAAGACGCCACGTACCTTCAGGTCGAAGGCACGCGCGTTCGGTACGTGGACGTCGGTGAGGGCCCGGCGGTGGTGTTGCTGCACGGCTTTGCCTCCAGCATCGAGAACTGGGTCACGGTGATGCCGCAGCTGGTGAAGGATCACCGCATCATCGCGATCGACATGCGCGGCTTCGGGTGGACTGACCGCCCCGTCGCTGACTACTCGCCCACGGCGCAGGCGAAGCTGCTCAAGGCCGTGCTCGATGAGCGCAAGGTCGGGAAGATCTCGTTGGTCGCCCACTCGTACGGCTCGTCGGTCGCCCTGGCGTTCGCGCTCGACTACCCGGAGCAGGTCGAGCGCATCGCCCTGTACGACGCGTGGGTCTACGACGAGCAGCTGCCTTCCATGTTCCACATGGCGCGCGCGAAGGGCGTGGGCGAGGTGCTCTTCGGCCTCTTCTATTCAGAGCGCGCCGACGAGCGGCTGACCCTCGGTTTCTACGATCCCGACATGGTGACCCAGCACCTGGCCGACGAAGTCGAGAAGGCGTTCGAGCGCCCCGGCACCCGCGCAGGCGCACTCGAGGCCGTGCGCGGCATGCGCTTCGAGGAGCTCGAGCCTCGCTACAAGACGATCACCGCGCCCACCCTGCTCCTGTGGGGCCGGGAGGATCTGGTCACCCCGGTGTCGGTCGGCGAGAAGCTGGTGCGGCAGTTGCCCAACGCGAAGCTGAAGGTCTACGCCCGCTGCGGTCACTTCCCGATGATCGAGGCGATCTCTGAATCGAACCGCGACCTGAGCGCGTTCCTCGGCGCAGGTGCTCCGTGAGAGTTTTCGCGGTCGTTCTGATCCTCACCGCCACGCAGGCGCTGGCCTCGGGCCTCGCCGACCACGGTGACGATCTTTTCCAGCGCGAGAAGATCGAAGTCGAGCTGCACGGCTTCCTGCGCATGCGCGGCGATCTGCTGAACAACCTCGACCTCGATCGCGGCACCACGCCGTCGGGCCTCGCGCTGTTCCCGGTGCCGTTGGGCAACCCCACTGGCCAGTCGCTCTTCGCCGCCGACATGCGCCTGCGCACGGATCTGGCGATCTACGCCCCGTTCGCCGCGGCCGCCGTGAAGATGCGGGCCGATCTCATCGACAACCTGGTGTTCGGCTCGACGCCGGTGCTCTCGCCTGGCGCCGGTAATTCGCCGACGCCCGCCGCGAGCCCCGGTCAGTTCCCCGCCACCCTGCTGCGCATCAAGCGCGCCTACGGGGAAGTGCTCACGCCCATCGGCTACCTCGCCGCCGGCCGCATGGGAAACATGTGGGGCCTGGGCATGATGTCGAACGGCGGCGACTGCCTCGACTGCAACCTGGGCGACCAGGCCGATCGCGTCGCTTTCGTGACCTCGCTTCTGGGCCACCTCTGGGCCGTCGCCTACGACTTCAGCGCGGTGGGCCCGACGCAGTTCCGCAAAGACGGGCAGCGCCAGCTCATCCTCGACCCCAGCACCGACGTGCAGTCGTTCTCGTTCGCCTTCATGAACATCAAAGACGACCACACCCGGAAGCGCCGCCGCCTCGCGGGGCGAGTGACGCTCGAGTACGGGCTGCTCGGCTCGTACCGTTGGCAAGACAACGACGTGCCCGCGGCGTACCTGCCGGTGAGCGGCGACACCACGCTGACTCCCTCATCCGTGATGCGCCGTGGCTACAAGGCGGCGGTGGTCGACGGCTGGCTGCGTTTCCAGACCGAAGGTTTCAAGCTCGAGGCCGAAGCCGTGATGCTCTACGCCGACGTCGAGCAGGCCTCGCTGCTGCCGGGCGTGCTGCTGCGAGATCGGGTGCAGTCGCTCCAGCTTGGTGGATCGATCGAGACCACCATCGGCGCTCCGGGTTCGGTCTTCATCGGCGGTCTGAATGCGGGCGCAGCGAGCGGCGATCCGGCTCCGGGCTTCGGCGCCTTTCCGCCCGCGGGCTCGACCCCCAGGGCCGGCGAGCTCGACGGCCCGCAGCTCGACATTCCCCGCGACACGCGCATCGACAACCTGCGTTTCCACCCCGATTACCGCGTCGATCGCATTCTCTTCGCGGAGATCATCGGCACGGTCACCGACGCCTGGTACGTGCGGCCGTGGGCGAAGGCGCGGCTGCTGGAGTTCCGCAGCTACCAGCTCACCCTCGCCGCAGACGCCACGTTCAGCCGTGCGTTCTACGCCAGCTCGACGCCCGGCAATAACGCTGGCCTGGGCATGGAGTTCCACGGCGCGCTGACCTGGGCGAGCAAAGACGGCTTCGACGTGCTCGCTGAGTACGCGGTGCTCTTCCCCTTCGCGGGCTTCGACAACCCGGCTCAAAACCTCAAGGCGCAGCCTGCGCAGCTCGGGCGCATTCGCCTGGCGTGGAGATTCTAAGAAAATGACGCGCTTACTCATCGTTGGCCTGCTGGTGCTGTGCGCGTGCGGCGAGAACCGCACCTACCCGACCAAAGAAGCGTACGCAGCACCGGCCGTCGCCCCGCTGGAGTGCGTGCCCAACCTCGATGGGCGCATCGACGCGAGCGAGCTCAAGGCAGCCCTGGGCATTCCCGTGCGCTACCTCGCTTCCCCCCCGGGCAGCTCGCGGCCGGTGGCGATTCCCGGTGCGACGAACCCCGCAGGTCAGCGCGTGTGGGATCTCTCGATCGACTACGCCGATGATCGCGTGGCCACCCTCTCGGCCTCGGCGCTCGCAGGTCACTGGTTCGCCCCCCGCTTTCCCAACGGGCAGTTCGTCTCAGCGCTCGATCTCGGCGGCACCACGCTGGGTGTCTA
>JAYTAT010000109.1:0-2146 GCA_043737315.1 Archangium sp. | reverse complement strand
GCCCGTTGTCGCGAACACGCACGACGGCCTGAGCCAGGCGTCGTGAGCCGGTTCGTTCGTCATACTTTCGGTCGATGGCCCGCCTGACCGATTCATCTACGCTTGGCCTCGATGAAACGCGGCAGTGCATGGTGGCTCCCGGTGGCGTTCGCGCTGGCAGCGCTCGTCGAGGTGTGGGTGCGTACGGATCTGCCGAGCCGGGCCGGCGCGTTGTGTTTCGCGCTCGTGGTGGCGGGTTCGCTGGGTTTCCGCCGCACTCACCCGCTCGTGGCCACGGCCTTTGCGTTCAGCCTCGCGACCGTGGCGACCTTCGTTCGCCATCACTTTGCGCTGCCCGAGATCGTGCCCGCGACTTCGGCGGCGATACTCTTTCTGCCCTACGCACTTTGCCGCTGGGCGCCGCCACGACAGGTGATCGCTGGCGCCGCGTTCGTGATCATCACCTGGTTCACCTCGCTGTTCTTCGGCGAGATGGCGAAGCTCGAAGAGGCCATCGGCAGCGCGGTGGTGATCATTCTTCCGGGCACCATTGGCGCCGGTCTTCGTTTTCGCGACGAGGCGCAGATGCGCGCGGTGGATCAGGCGCGGCTGCTCGAGCGGGAACAGCTTGCCCGAGAGCTTCACGACAGCGTGGCGCACCACATGACTGCGATCACCCTGCAGGCGCAGGGCGCGCGCATAGTGCTTCGCAGCAGCCCCGGCGACGCGGCGAAGGCGCTGGCGGCGATCGAGAACGAGGCAAAACGAACGCTCGTCGAGCTGCGCAGCATCGTGGGTGCACTGCGCGACGACCCCAGGCTCACGCCGGCGCGCGGCCTCGTCGAGATTCGTGAGCTCGCCCAGCACGCCACGCGACCTGTCATCGAGGTCGCGTTCACCGGCAACCTCGAAGGGCTCGAGCCCGTGCTGGAGCGTGCCTTGTTCCGCCTCGCGCAGGAGGCCGTCACCAACGCCATCAAGCACGCCCGCAACGCCTCCAAAGTGACCTTGCGACTCGCGGGCGAAGGCCCCGGCGTTCAGCTGTCGGTACGTGACGACGGCGAGGCGGGCTCACAGCGGGGGGCGGGGTTCGGCTTGATAGGCATGGCCGAACGCGTCGCCCTGCTCGGTGGAAGTTTCGAAGCGGGCCCGCTCCCGATACGGGGTTGGCGGGTCGACGCCTTTCTTCCGCGCGAAGGAGTCACGCGATGACCCTGCGCGTTCTCATCGCCGACGATCAGCACCTGATTCGAAGCGGCTTGAAGATGATTCTGCAGGCGAGCGGCGTGAACGTCGTCGGCGAAGCGGAAGACGGCGCGAGCGCGGTGAAGTTGGGCCAGTCACTGCGCCCCGACGTGTGTCTCTTCGACATCCGCATGCCGGTGATGGATGGCATCGAAGCCACGCGGCGGCTCGCAGGGCCCGGCGTCGAGAACCCCCTCGCGGTGGTGGTCGTCACGACGTTCGACCTCGATGAGTACGTGTTCGCGGCGCTCAAGGCCGGCGCCCGGGGCTTTCTTTTGAAGGACGCAGGGCCCGAGCTGCTGCTGCAGGCTGTTCAGGCAGCGGCGAGCGGAGACGCGCTCATTTCACCCCGAACGACGGCGCGGTTGCTCGAACGATTCGCCCGTGCCGCGGGTGCATCACGACAACCGTTCGAGCCGCTGACGGACCGGGAAGAAGAGGTGCTCTGCACGCTGGCGCGCGGGCTGCCCAACGAGGAGATCGCAACGCAGCTGCACATCTCGCTGAGCACCGTCAAGACGCACGTCGCCAGTCTCATGGGCAAGCTGGGTGCGCGGAACCGCGTCGAGGTGGCGTTGTGGGCGTGGGAGACCGGCCGCGTTCCTCGTACTTTCGGCTGACCCTCGACCCGACCTTCGCCCGATGTGACGCCGAGCGCGGCGGTTCATCGTGGCCGCATGAAGAAACGAATCGCTGGGCTGTTGTTGTTGAGCGCCGTGCCGATGCTCGCCGGACTGAGCCGGTTGTTCTCGTTGTCGACCGGTGCGTTCACGCTCGATGGTCACGAGCGTTTCGCGGCAGACCCCTGGATGGCGGCGCTGCACATCGTGGGCGCGACGGCATTCGCGACGGTCGGTGCGTTTCAGTTCGTGCCGTCGCTTCGCCGTGGTGCGTGGCATCGCATCGTGGGCCGTGTCCTGGG
>JAYTAT010000108.1:0-2149 GCA_043737315.1 Archangium sp. | reverse complement strand
GCCTCCGGCTTCCACCAAGACACCTGCACCGCCTGCCATTCCCAGCTCGATCGGCACCAATCCTTTCGAGCGGCCCGATCGCCGTACGCAGGTCGAGTGGGGCCCCGGCCCCCAACCTCTTCCCGAAGCCAGCCTCGAAGGTGACTGGGGCCGCTTGACGGGCGCCGTCACCCCGGTGCCGCAGCCGATGCCCGAGCTGAGCGCCCAAGATCCCGGGCCGTACACCTCGTCGTCTTCTTCCAACGTGGTGCTGGGCGGGCCCACACCGGTGCCGAAGTCGACGCTGCTCTTCCCTTCCGCGAAGAGCACCGCGCCCCGCACCACGCTCCAGCTGTTTGGCGCAGACGACGAAGAGGTGCCCGTCGCGCCCAGGACGATCCAGCTGGGTGGTGAGCCCGGGCCCGACGCACCACCGTCGTCGACCCCGCCGTTGTTCGGTTCGGGCCAGGGTGAGCAGACGCCGATGACCGTGACCTTTGGCGCGTTGCCCACGCCGTCACCCTCGACGCCGCCGCTGTTCGCCAGCCTGCCCGCCGCTGCGCCCGGTCCGATGCGGGCCGAGCCCATGGGTCAGGCCTGGGCCTGGGCGCGCAGCAGCCCGCAAACCCGGGCTGCCAGCTTCGAAACACGCTCGGTGGAAGAAGAGTTCGCCCTGGTGCCCCGGCCTTCACCGTCACTGGCGCCCCGCGCGGAGTCAGCGTGGGATCAGCGCAGCAACCCCGGCATCAAGCTCGAGGCGGTGGTGGGGCGAGATCGCGCGCTCGACCTCATCTCGGCCGACTCGAAGGTCTCGCCTTCGCCGCAATCACGCAAAGAAGAGATCCGCACGATCCTGCGAGGCGCGCGCGACCTGCTCGATCTCGACGATCACAGCGGCGCGATGGAGCTCATCGTCAAGGCGCAGGAAATCGCGCCGGATGATCCCGAAGTGCTGCTCATGCGCGAGCGCAGTGAGAAGACCCTGCTGGCCATGTTCGAGTCGAAGCTGGGCAAACAAGAGACCATTCCCCGGGTGCTGCTCAAGGACGACGAGATCATCTGGCTCAACCTCGATCACCGCGCGGGCTTCGTGCTGGCGCAGATCGACGGCACGGTCAGCTTCGACGATCTCTTCTCAGTTTCGGGCATGTCACGCATCGACACCGCCCGCATTCTCGCGCAGCTGGTGGAAGAGGGCGTGATCAGCCGCGGATGATCGCGGTCCACTTCGCGCGCACCACCAGCTTGCCATGTTGGTTCTTCGACTCGGTGGTCACGGTGAGGAAGTCGAGGCTGCGCTTGGTGAGGATGTCGGTGATTTTTCCCGAGGTGGTGAGCTTGTCGCCCGCGCGCACCACCTCGAAGAACTCGAACGCCTGTTCGCCGTGCACCAGCCGCAGCAGGTTGAGCGCGAGCTCGGGGTCGCTGCAGGCCCGGCCGAACGGGGCGATGGCGAAGGTGACCGCGAAGGTGGGCAGGGCGACGACCGAACCCCACGCCGACGCCTTGCCCGCGGCCTCGTCGTGCAGCACCGGGTGCATGCCTTCGGGCGCGCCCTTCGCCGAGTAGCCGGTGGAGGGGATGGAGCCCCCCACCGCGTAGGCGAACTCACGCATCTTCTCGAGCCCTGCTTCGTAGAAGAACGGCCCGTACTCGCGGCCGATGAACTTCTTGTCGAGCGCCATGATCAGACCCGCCCTTCGACGGTGGCGCCCTTGAGCACGGTCTCGTCGCGTTGGTTTTTCGCCTCGAGCTGCGCGACCAACGTGCCGTTTTCGATCGAGATCACCGTACCGGTGAAGGTGACCGTGTCGTTGGGGGCCACCGGCCGGCTGAAGCGCACGTTCACGCCGCTGACTTTGCCCGGATCGCCCAGGTACGCGATGAACGCGTCGACCGCCCAGCCCAGCGTGCACAGCCCCTGGAGGATCGCGCCACCCAGGCCTGCCTCCTGGCCCACGCGCGAATCGATGTGGATGGGGTTGAAGTCGCCCGAAGCGGCCGCGTAATAAATCGGGCGATAGGGGTCGCAGGCACGCACGAGCGTGAAGGTGTCACCGACAGCGTAGGTTCGAGTCATGGAGTGGAGCCGCCAGCAGCGGAACGCTGCGCGAGACAGAGGGGAGCGAAGCGGACCGCTGGCCGAGGCGTAACGACCTGGTTCATGGAG
>JAYTAT010000107.1:0-13219 GCA_043737315.1 Archangium sp. | reverse complement strand
ACGTGCTGGTGGTCGATCAGGCCCCTGCCCCGCCCGAGTCACTCGCGGCACAGCAGGCCGACATCTTGAAGAAGTTTCAGGTGCGTACCTCGCTGCTGGAAGACGTGAAGACCAGGGGCACCCTCAAGTTCGAGCTCATCGACGGCACGGGCAACGTCACCGCCACCGTCGACGGGCAGCTCGCTGCCGAGTCACCCGATGGGGCGCCCATCGAAGTGAAGCGGGTCGAGTTCGGCGTGGGCTACGACTTTCACAACTTCGAAGATCGCGCCTTCCGCGGGACCGTGCTGCTCACCGCGGATCGTTTCGGGAAGATCGCCGTCATCAACCAGGTCGACCTCGAGGATCTGCTCAAGGGTCTGGTGCCCTCCGAAATCTTCGCCAAGGCGCACGCTGAAGCGCTCAAGGCGCAGGCCGTCACCGCGCGTGGTGAAGTGCTCGCGAAGATCGGCCTCAAGCACCTGGCTGATCCGTACCTGCTCTGCACCGAGCAGCACTGCGCGGTGTACCGAGGCGTGTCGGGTGAAGCGCCCACCACCAATGCGGCGGTCGAAGCGACCCGGGGTGAAGCGAGCTTCGACGCGAACGATCGCCTGGTCGACTCGGTGTACAGCGCGGTCTGCGGCGGTCACTCCGAGAACAACGAGATCGTCTGGGGCGGCGTGGCCAACCTGTCGTTGCGTGGGAGGCCTGACATCATGCCGGGCAAACCGAACCCCGCATCCCCCAGGGAGCTGGCGAAGTTCTTGAGCACCGACGCGCAGCACGCGTGCAAGGTTTCCAGCTTCACGCAGCTCAGCAAGTACCGCTGGGAAAAACGTTTCACCGCCAAGGACGTCGACGAGAAGCTCGCTTCTTTCGCCGTCGGCAAAGTGATGGCCATGAACGTGACCGAAAGGGGCGTCTCGGGGCGCGCACGGCTGCTGCAGATCTCGGGTGAAGAAGGCGCCACCACCCTTCGGGGTGAGCTCACCATTCGCCGGACCTTTGGCATGCTCAACAGCGCGATGTTCGAACTCAAGGCCGAGAAGGATCCCAAAGGGCGGCCCGTCAGCTGGATCTTCACCGGCGGCGGTTGGGGCCACGGGGTAGGCATGTGTCAGACCGGGGCCATTGGGCGGGCCGAAGCAGGTCAGAACTACCGGCAGATCCTCGAGCACTACTTCAATGGCGCGAAGGTCGCCCGAATCTACTGATTTCATTGAACGATTCGGATGGGCCACGGGCTGCGGGGAACACCGCAGGCTCGTTATGATGTTCACGACGCATGCTTCTGACCCAGCACCAGCGAAAGGCCCCCAACGGCAAACGCGCCGCGCTGGTCTTGCTGACGCTTTCGTTGACGGTGTTCATCCACGCCGGGCTGGTGGCGATGATCGTGCTCACCTCGCTGCTCAAGTGGGATGTGCCCAATCGCCCGAAGAGCAGCAGCCGCCCGACGCCTTCGCGGCCGGTCATGCTGCGTGGCCTCTCGACGGAACAGTTCGAGAAGAACCGAGGCGCTGAGCCTCGCGACGAACGCACCGCGAACCAGACCCAGAAGAAGAAAGAAGAGAAGCCGCCCGAAAAGATGCCCGAGGGCCAGGTGGTCGCCACGCCCAAGGGCAACGATCAGGTCGACCCCAAGGCGAAGTACGTCTCGGAGTCGAACAACGTCGCCCAGAAAGAAACCAGGGCCAGGGAGCAGACCGCCTTCTATCGAAACGCGACCAACCAACGCACCGCGCCTCAGAAGGTGGAAGGCAACGGCACCTCGGAAGCGCAGAAGCCCCAGGCCAAAGGCAACAACGGCATGGGTGACGACGACCGGCCGGTGCTCGAGAGCGCGAAGCCCAGGCAGGCGCTGCAGGTGCCCGACGTGAAGAAGCGTGAGGAAATCGCGCTCAAGACCATCACCCGCGAGGGGCCTGGCCTTGCGGTCGAGAACCGCGAGGAGGCCGAAGCCATCAAGGGCAACTCAGACCGGCTCAATCTGGTGCCGGGTGCCCAGAATCAGGGTGACGACGTCTCGGCGGGGAGAGTCGGTCAAGCGGGGGCGCTCAACCTGCTGCCGTCGGCGGCGGTGGTCGACAAAATCATCGGGGCTGCGCCGAATGATCATTTGAAAGATGTCGAAGAGGGCGACGGCACGTTCCTGAGTACCCGCGAGTGGAAGTACGCCAGCTTCTTCAATCGGGTGAAGCAGAGCGTGGGTCAGGAGTGGAGCCCGAACGACCAGATGCGCCTTCGCGATCCGTCTGGGCAGATCTACGGCGGGCGCGATCGGTACACCATTCTCACCGTGACCATCGATGAAGGTGGGCGACTCAAGGATGCGTTCGTCGATAAGTCGAGCGGGTTGGACTTTCTGGACCTCGAGGCGGTGAAGGCGTTCGAGCGCGCTCAGCCGTTTCCGAACCCACCGCCGGGGATCCTCGCGACGGATCAGACGGTGCGGTTTCAGTTCGGGTTCTATCTCGAGCTGAGCGGCCGGCCGGGCATGCGGTTGTTCAGATCGAACCAGTAGCCCTCAGTCCAGGGGCGTGCCGGCGGGCAGACGCACTTCGAACGAGGTGCCCTTGCCCACCTGCGTCTTGCAGTTCACCGAGCCGCCATGCTCGAGGGCGATCTTCTTCACGATGGCCAGCCCCAGCCCGGTGCCATGCTTCTTGCCCGACGTGACGAACGACTCGAACAGGCGCCCCGCGATCTCCGGCGGAATGCCCGGCCCGTTGTCCTTCGCGCGAAAGACGACCTCGTCGGCCTCCCTCTCCACCGAGAGCAAGAACCGCCCGCCCTCTGGCATCGCGTCGATCGCGTTGCGCGACAGATTGAAGATCACCCGCTTGATCTTGTTCTCGTCGAACCGCGCCGCGCCCGTGTAGCCCGCGTGCACCTTGAGTTCGACCGAGGTGCCCGCAAACTCCTGCACCAGCTGCTCGGTGAGTTCACGCATGAACACGTGCATGAACACGCGGCGAATGAAGACCGACTTCTCCCCGCGCACGAACGCGAGCGTCTCTTGCTGCATGTCGGAAATGTGCTGCAGCTGGGTGAGGATCTGCGCTGACATCTCGGCCCGCAGCGCTGGCTCCTCTTCACCGGCCATCATCTCGGCGTACCCACCCACCACCGTGAGCGGCGTGCGCAGATCGTGGAGCACGCCACTGAGCATCTGCCCGATGGTGGCCAGGCGTGAACGGCGCTCGACCTCTTCCTGCGACTGCCTGCGCTGCAGCGCGCGCCCGACCTGGGCCGCCAACAGCACCCCCAGGCGCTCATCTTTCTCGCTGAAGCCACCCTTCTTGTTGAGCAGCTCCAGCGCGCCGTAGGTCTTGTTGCCGGTGATGACCGGCACGCACAACACCGAGCCCGTGGTGAGCCCAAGCCGTTTGGCGATGGTGCGATCGTGAAACTCAGAGTCCTCCGCCGACTTGACTCGCACCACCTCGCCCGTCTCGGCCACGTGCCCGGCGATGCCCTGCCCCGTCTTGAGCCGCAACGAGACCAGCGCCTCGCTCTTCTCGCCCTTGGCGGTGCGAAAATAGAGGCTGTCGCGATCTTCTTCGGCCAGCAAGATGCTGCCGGCGCGCGCCCCCACCCGCTCCATGGCGATCTCGAGGATCTTCTCAAGAAGGTCAGATTGCGCCGTCGCAGAAGAGACCGCGCGCTCGACCTCGTAGAGCGCGTCGAGATCGCTCATGCGGCTGCCGAGCTCTTCACCACCCCGCTTCAGCTCTTCCACCAGCAACACGTTGTCGAGCACCGCCGCGATCTGCGTCGAGATGCCCTCGACCAACGCGCGATCGTCTGGATCGAACGCGTCGACCCGGCTGCCCAGCACCTGAAAGACGCCCAGCACCCGGCCGCTCAAGTGCCGTAACGGCGTGGCGATGACCGAGCGCGTGCGGAAACCCGACTGCCGATCGATCTCAGGGTTGAAGCGCGGGTCGTTGTACGCGTCGCCCAGCATCAGCGTGCGCCCGGTCGAGAACACGTGGCCCGCGATGCCCAGCTGATCGGGAATGCGAATGTCCTTGAGCGACTGCCCCCGCATCGCCCGGCCCCACAGCTCGCGGTTCTCGCGATCGTGCATGAACAGCGTCGCCGCTTCGGCCTCCAGCAGCACGGCGATGCGCTCGACCACCGCCTGGAGCAGCTGATCGATGTCTCGAGCCGATGAGATCTGCGAGCCCACCTCGAGGAGCGCCTGAAAACGCTCGGCGGAGGTGGTTTGGCGAGGGGAGCGATCCATGTCTGTACCTTCTACCGCCTCAGTGCGCCTCGGCCCACGAC
Source organism: Archangium sp. (assembly GCA_043737315.1). Lineage (GTDB taxonomy): Bacteria > Myxococcota > Myxococcia > Myxococcales > Myxococcaceae > Archangium_A. The sequence goes on along the minus strand of JAYTAT010000107.1, from coordinate 8,944 downwards.
CTTCCCTGCCCCACGTCGATCACCAGGGGCACCTTGAGCTGGGCCACCGAGGCCATCACCCTCTTGGCCAGCACCGTCAGCCGCTCCGTTTCGCCTTCCGGGCACTCGAAGAGGAGCTCGTCATGCACCTGCAGCAGCATGCGCGCGCTCAACCGCTCGGTGACGAGCTGCTTTTCCATCTCCAGCATCGCCCGCTTCACGATGTCAGCCGCGCTGCCCTGAATGGGCATGTTGATCGCCGCGCGTTCGGCCGCCATGGAGACCTGTCTGTTGCGCGACACGAGATCCGGCATGTAGCGGCGGCGGCCGAAGATCGACTCGACGAAGCCCTTCTTCCGAGCCCCTTCGAGCGTCTCTTCGACGTAGCGGTTGATGCCGGGAAAACGCGCGAAGTACCGCTCGATGATCGACTTCGACTCTTCGATGGGAATGTTGAGGCGGGTGCTCAGGCCGTGCGCCGAGAGCCCGTACGCGATGCCGTAGTTCACCATCTTCGCCACCGAACGCTGCGACCTGGTCACCTCGGCGAGTGGCACGCTGAACACCTCGGCGGCCGTACGCGCGTGAACGTCAGCGTCTTCTGCGAACGCCTTCACCAGGCCCTCGTCGCCCGAGATGTCCGCGAGGATGCGCAGCTCGACCTGGCTGTAGTCGGCCGACACCAGCACCCAGCCCGGCTCTGCGACGAACGCGCGACGGATCTGTTTTCCCAGCTCGGTGCGGATGGGGATGTTCTGCAGGTTCGGGTTGGTCGAAGTGAGCCGCCCCGTCGCCGCGGCCGCCTGCTTGTAGGTGGTGCGGATTCGGCCGTCGGGCCCGATCAAGGTGGGCAGCGTGTCGAGGTAGGTGCTCTTGAGCTTCGCGACCGTGCGGTACTCGATGATCGCGCGTGGCAGCGGGTGCTCTTCGGCGAGCTTCTCGAGCACCTCGTGATCGGTCGAGCGGTTCTTCTTGAGCACCGGCAACTTGAGCTCGTCGTAGAGCACCTGCGCGAGCTGCACGGGCGAACCCACGTTGAACTCGCGGCCTCCGGCGTGCTCGAAGACGGCCTTGAGCATCTCTTGCACCAAGGCGTCGACCTGCACCGAGATCTCCGCCAACGCCGCGCGATCGATGCAGATGCCGGTGCGCTCCATCTTGGTGAGCACGGGCACCAGCGGCAGCTCGATTTCCCGCGCCAGCTTCGAGAGGCCCATGCCTTCGGTCTCTGTCCACAGATCGGTCACCAGCCGATCGACCGCGTCGGCCGAAGCCGCGAACAACATCGCCGCGCGCTCTTCGTGGATCTCGGGGAGCGTCGCCTTGCCACGGCCTGACTGACCATCGGGCCACGCCGGCAACTCGGTGCGCAGGCGCTCGCGGGCGAGATCAGGCAGCGCGTGTTCTTTGCGCGAAGGGTTGAGCAGATACGAGATCAGCTCGACGTCGGTGTGCAGCGTGACGCCTTCGATGCCCACGTTGGCGAGCAGGTGCAGCAGCGCCTTGCCGTCGTGCGCCTCGACCTCGAGGCCCGGCCGCCGGAGCGCTGGGCCCAGGTGTTTCGCCAGCGCAGCGGCACCGATCGACGGCACCACCAGATACACGCAGGTCTGCGTACCCACCACGCAGCCAAGCCCCTTGAGCTGAGCCGAGTGGGGCTCACCCTCGAACGCCGGCGCGAGCGACACCCGGGTGGTCCTGGCCAGGCCTTCGCAGAACGTCACGAGCGCGGGTTCGTCGACGATCAACGTGGCGGCCTGGCGCAGGGGCGTGGCGGGCGCAGATGGCATCTCTTGAATCAGCCGGTAGAACTCGAGCTCGGTGAACAACGCCCGCGCTTCGACCGGGTGCAGCTCTTTGCGAATGAGCCCATCGAGCTCGACCTCGAGCGGCAGCTCGTGCCGAAAGCTCACCAACTGCAGCGCCATCTTGAGCTGCTCCAGGTTGGTCTTGAGCGCTTCCTGAATCTTCGGCTTCTTGACCTCGTCGAGGCGGCTCATCAACGCCTCGATGGTGCCGAACTGGGCGAGCAGGTCGGCGGCGGTCTTGGGGCCAATGCCCGGCACCTTGGGGATGTTGTCGATCGCGTCACCGACGAGCGCCTGGTAATCGCGCATCTGCGAGGCCTTCACGCCGTACCGCTCGAGCGCGTCGGCTTCGGTGATCGGCTTGTCCTTCATCGGGTCGAAGATGCGGACGCCCGGCTGCAGCAATTGGAGGAAGTCCTTGTCGCTGGTGATGATCTCGACTTCGAACTCCTGCTTGATCGCCCGGCCCACCAGGGTGGCGATCACGTCGTCGGCTTCCCAGCCCGGCATCTCGACGATGGGCAGTTCGAGCACGTTTGCGATCTTCCGGATGAGCTCGAACTGGCTCATCAGATCGGCGGGGGTCGCCTCGCGGTTCGCCTTGTAGTTCGGGTCGATCGCCAACCGACCCTTGCGGCTGTCGCGATCGAAACACAGCGCGAGGTGGGTCGGCTTCCGCTCGCGCAGCAGCTTGAGCACCATGCGCGTGAAACCCAGCACCGCGTGGGTGGGCACGCCCTTGCTCGTCGTGAGCGGTGGCAGTGCGTGGTACGCGCGGAAGATGATCCCCGACGCGTCGACCAGCGTCACCGTCTTGGGGCCCAGCGGAGGCGCGGTCGGCACCTTCGCAGGAGGAGGGCCCTGCAGCTGGAAGCCGAACAAGTCACCCTGCATCGCCATGAGGCGCAGGTAGCAGGCGCACTGGGGCGAGACAACGAACTCCCTGTCCCAAAAGGCGAGGGTGCTCTACGGCGTACAGCCCATTTCCGTCATGCTGTCGGCGATCTTCCCCTTGAAGCCGTCGCCGTCGACCGCGAAGTCCATCGCGGCCTTGAGCTGCTCGCACGACTGAGCCCGATCGAACGCATCTGACGCACGTTTGGTGCACACGTTGGTGAGCGCCTTGAGCAGGTCGATGTTGCTGCGCGAGAAGTTGTTGCCGAGCTTCCAGATGCGGCAGGCCGCGCGGAAGTCTTTGCGGTCGGCCAATGCCTTGCCCTTCTCGTACGACTGCGAGCTCATCGTCTCGACGATCGACTTGCGAATGAAGGACACCCGTTTCTCCAGCTCCTTCTTCTTCTCATCGGCGGTCATCTTGGCCGCGCGATCGCCGAGCACCAGCCGCTCGTCGACGGCCAGCGCCTTGAGGAAAGGCACCTCGGCCTTCTCAGGCCGGCCGTTGGTGATCTCGGTGGTGCCGTTCTCGTAGAGGTTGATGGCGTTGTTGATGTCGAGCAGCAGCGCGCGCGCGGCCTCGTGGTACTCCGCCTTCCCCATCTTCTCGGTGATCTTCTGCAGCGGCACCGGCGCCGACTGAAACTCGCCTGCAAAGTAGAGGGTCAGCGCCCGGCCCATCTCGGGTTCGGGGTAACGCTTGGCGAGCTCTTCTCTGGCCAGCTTGGCGGGATCAGGCGGGGGCGGCGGCGGGCGAAAAGCGCTGATCTCGGGGCACTGCCACATCGGCTCGCCCGGCTTGACCTTCTCGCGGGCCTTGAGGAAGTTGATGTAGAGCGGATCTTTGGGACGCCACTCGGTCTTCGGGTTGAGCGGCCCGTCGAGCTTCATCTTCATCAACGCCGGCGGGTACAGCTCATCGGGTGTCAACGTCTGGCAGGCCAGGCGCGCGTAGAGCTCGCAGCGCTTCAAGGCAAGATCCCACTTGGCGTTCATCGCGTAGCCCTTGCAGTCGGCCCCCGCGCGCTTCTTCATCTCGGTCAGAGGCTCCTTGGACACCGAGAGCGAGCGCAGCAGGTAGCTCTCGCAACCCTTGTTGATCTTCGCCAGCAGGTCGAGCGCACCTTCGATTTGGCCACCAGCCAGCCGTTCCTGCGCGCCGTTGAAGTTCTGCTCGCACACCTTGAGCACCGAGATGCGCTTGATGAGCGTGTTGGCTTCCTGGTGAATCGGCTCGAGCTCGAGCACCTTCTGGCAGGCGGCGTCGGCACGCGACCAGTCGGTCAGCCCCGCTTCGCTGCTCGAATAGGTGCGGCACTCGGCGAGCAACGCCTCGATCTGCTCGGCGGGATCCATCTGCGCCGCAGGCACGTTCCTGGGGCGTTTGGCCGGCAGCCCGTTGATGTCCTTCATCTCGTTGTCGATGGGGTCAGGCGGCGCGGTGAACGCCTGAACGAGCACCAGCACGAAGAGCGCACCCAGCACGCTGGCCCCGATGATGATGATCTTCTTCTTCTTCGGGTCGAGCGGGGCGCTGTTCGATTCACGGGTCCCGCTGTCCATGCTGTCGCTGGGCCCACGGGGACCCCGCGGCGTCACAGGTCTGGCAGGCGGCTCTGAGGCCGCACCCCGCCTGGCGATCGGCCCGCGCGAACCAGATGAGCCGCCCGTCTCGAACATCACCTCGACCACGCCGAACTGAATGATGTCGCCCGGCGCAAGGATGGTGTCTTCCGAGATGGGCGCGCCATTGACCGTGGTGCCGTTGGCGCTGCCGAGATCTTTGACGGTCACTTCGCGGCCGTTGACCACCAGCTCTGCGTGCCGCCGGCTGACCGAGTCGTCATCGACCACCAGATCCACGCCCGCAACCCGGCCGACGGTCATGGTGCCGGTCAACGAGAAGGTCTTGCCGGTGATGGCGCCGGTGAGGCCACGAAGCTGGGGCCCTGCGGCCTTCTGGGGGCCGGGGCGTTTGGCCAGCGCAGCGCCGCCGCTGGGTTTGTCCTTGATCGCCGCCACCACGCGCGTCGAACGGGGCGCAGCGGGTTTGACGGCCTTGCTGTTGGCCGAGGTCGGCTCTTTCGAGGGCCTGGCGCCCGCCTTGGAGACCTTGGGCAGGGGCTTGGAGCCCAGCTTGAGCTGGATCTCATAGTCGCCGATGACGATCTGGCTCTTGCCCGAGAGCCGGGTCGGCCCTTCGATCTTTTCACCGTCGACGAAGGTGCCGTTGGCAGAGCCTGAGTCCTCCACCAGGCAGGCGTCACCTTCGACGAAGAAGCGGGCGTGTTTGCGGCTCACCCCGCCCTCCGAGAGGATGAGGTCGTTCCCTGCGGCGCGGCCGATGGTGAGCTGCCCGGAGACGTCTTGCTCCTGCTGGCTGCCGTCTGGGTTCTTGATGACGAGGGTCGGCACGGTTTGGTCTTACTCCTCGCGGAAGATGCCCATGTTGACGGGAATGCCGCGGCGCTGAAGGTCATCGTAGAAACGAGGCACGAAACCGGTGGCGACCATGCGGCCCCGCACCTTGCCGTCGTCGGTGAAGCCTTCCTGCTTGAAATAGAAGATGTCCTGCATGGTGACGACGTCGACTTCCATGCCCGACACTTCCGAGATGTAAGTCACGCGGCGGCTGCCGTCGGAGAAGCGGGTCTGCTGCACGATCATGTGCACGGCCGAGGCGATCTGCTCACGAATGGCCTTCACCGGCAGATCCATGCCGGCCATCAGCACCATCGTCTCCAACCGGGCCAGCGCGTCACGCGGGGTGTTGGCGTGCAACGTGGTGAGCGAGCCGTCGTGGCCGGTGTTCATCGCCTGGAGCATGTCGAGGGCCTCACCGGCTCGACACTCGCCGACGATGATCCGGTCGGGCCGCATGCGCAGACAGTTCTTCACCAGGTCACGAATGGTGATGGCGCCCTTGCCTTCGAGGTTGGGCGGGCGCGACTCGAGTTGCACCCAGTGATCCTGCGTGAGATTGAGTTCAGCTGCGTCTTCGACGGTGACGATGCGCTCGTCGTCTTGAATGAACGTGCTGATCACGTTGAGCAGCGTGGTCTTGCCCGAGCCCGTGCCACCGCTGATCACCATGTTCTTGTGGGCCTTGACGACCATCTCCAGGAACTCGGCCATCTGCGGCGTCATCGACTTGTACTTGATGAGATCAGAGACCTGCAGCTTGTCTCGCTTGAACTTTCGAATGGTGATGCACGGCCCCTTGAGGGCCAGCGGCGGAATGATCGCGTTGACGCGCGAGCCGTCTTTGAGGCGCGCGTCGACCAGGGGGCTCGACTCGTCGATGCGCCGGCCGATGGGGGCGACGATGCGCTCGATGACGCCGAGCACCGCGCTGTTCGAAGAGAAGATCTTCTCGGAGAGGCGAATCTTGCCCTTCTTCTCGATGTAGATCTGGTTGGCGTGGTTCACCATGATCTCGCTGATGTCGTCGTCAGCGAGGAACGCCTCGAGAGGGCCCAACCCGAGCGCCTCGTTGAGCACGTCGACGAGCAACATGTCGCGATCGATCTCGTCGGGGATCTCACCGTCCCCATCCATCTGCGCGAGGATGTCTTGAATCGCCTTCTCGGTGCGGCGCCAGAGCTCTTCGTCGCCGAGCCTGTCCATGTCGAGGCGGCGCAAGTCGAGGTACTCGATCAGGCGATCGTGAATGTCCTTTTGCAGGGTGGCGTAGGCCTCGATGCGCGGGTCGACGTGTTTGCCGCGCCTCCGCAACGCGTTCGCCAGTGACGCAGGCATGTTGCCCGGCGGAACCGGATCGGGCTCTTCCTCGGCAGGCGCCTCTTCTTCTTCCTGGGGCTCTTCCTCGTACTCTTCCTGGGCCTGCTCCTCTTCTTGAGGGGCCTCTTCTTCTTCCTGCTGCGAGTCGTCGAAGCCTTCGCTCGATTCACCCTCGTAGTCTTCGGGGGGCACGTCGACGTTGATGATGTAGTCGCCGACGTAGATCTTATCGGTGGGCCGCACCACCAGCGGGCCTGCGATCTTCTTGCCGTTGACGAAGGTTCCGTTCGTCGACTTGAGATCGACGACGATGTACTTGCCGTCTTTGAGGACGATCTTCGAGTGGTACTTCGAGACGTTGCCCTTGTTCAGGACGATGTCGTTGCCTGCGAGTCGGCCGATGGTGACTTCCTCTTTTTCAAAGAGGAGATCCCGGGCGTCTCCACCCTTCTCGGCCAGAGTGATGAAAAACATGATGCCAGCTTACCACGGTGCGGCAACCCTTCGGTTTAAGAACGAAAAACCCGCGGCCGGTCCAGATGACCGAGCCGCGGGTGGTGGTTTCGGGGCCTACCCGGGAGCGCAGCGACTCTGAAAATCAGCTCAATCGAAGATGCCGAAGGTCACTTCGCCGCGCGCCTGCTTGTAGCGGCTCTTCACGTCATCGATGATCGTGCGGATCTTGTCGGAGTCGGGGTTCACGATGCGCGGCGTGACGAAGATCACCAGCTCGCGCTTGCTCGAGTCGAACGCGCGGTTCTTGAAGAGCTCGCCGATGATCGGAATGTGACCCAGGCCCGGCAGCTTGGAAATCTGCTTCTGCTCGTCGTGCGCGAACACGCCTGAGAGCACGATGGTCTCGCCGTGACGCACGGTGACGTTGGTCTTCACCTTGCGGCTGCGGAAACCCGGCACCGTGGCGCCACCACCGACGGCGACGGCGACCGAGACGTCGACTTCAGAGACTTCAGCCTCGATCTCCGTCTGAATGTTGCCGTTGCGGTCGGCCGTGGGGCGCAGCTTCAAGATGACGCCGTACGGCTTGAACTCGACGGTGAACTGGTTGTTGGTGATGAGGGGAATCGGTACTTCGCCGCCGGCCAGGAACTCGGCCTTCTCACCGCTGGCGCACACCAGCTTGGGCTGCGCGAGCAGACGGCCGTAACCGTCGTTCATCTGGAAGCCGACGTTGAACTGCGAGCGGCCCGTGGCGCCGCCGAGCAAGGCGCCTTCCGCGAAGTTGCCGGGGAAGAGTTCCTTGGTGATGTTCACGGTCGCCTGCGCAGTGCCCGAGATGTCGGTCGGGTAGCGGATGCCGTAGCGGTCGGTCGACTGGCGGCGGATCTCGACGAACTGCACCTCGCTCAAGATCATGCGCTTGATGCCGACCACCAGAAGGTTCTCGACCTTCTCGCCGATGGCCTTGGTGATGAGCTCGGCCTTCTGCAGATCCTGCTGCGACTCCACCGAGCCCTCGAGGAAGATGGTCGAGCCGACCACGTTGGCCGCCACGTTCTTGAGGCCGGCCTTCTGGAAGGCGGCGTTCAGGTTCTGCGCGACCAGCTTCTTGGCGTTGGGCGCGATCTTCACGAAGCTCTTGACGTTGCCGTAGAGCCCGACGACCTGGTCGATGCGATCGGCGTCGGCCTGGGTGTACGCCTGGCCGTCGAGATAGATGCGATCACCCACCATGCGCACGTTGACGCCTTCGATCTCACCCAGGAGCTTCTTGATCTCCGAGATGATCTCGTTGGGGTCTTGTTTGCGAACGGACACGAGGTAGCTCATCCGCTGGCCTGAGGTCTTCCAGACGAGCAACGTCGTCTTGCCTTCGGCCGAGCCGATGATGAGCAGCTGGTTGTTCCCGATCGTCTTCACGTCGGCGACGTTCGGGTCACCGATGGCCACTCGCTGCAGCCCCGGCACGTTGAGCACCTTCTGGGTGCCGACACCGAGGGGGATGTTGCCACCGTCCTGCGACGAGGCAGGCCAGGCGAGCATCACCGCGAGAACTGCCACACTGCGAACCAGACCCGAGCGCATCGGCACCACTTCGCGCATCGTCGAACTCCCCTCAAAAGTGAAGCCAGCTATCGGTAGTCCCACCACATCGCCCACATGCTGCCCAGAGCGATCGCCACCCCGTACGGAATGTGCCTCTTAGTCGGGTTTGCGCTCTGGCCATCGACCTTTCGCGCCAACACGCCGCGCACGGTATCAGACAGCGCACCCGCCCAGATCAAAGAGACGATGGCCTGAAACGCGCCGACCACGCTGACGAACACCATGGCGGCCAGCGTCAACGGCATGCCCAGCGCCGCGCCCATCACGCCCGCGAGCTTCACGTCGCCCCAGCCCATGCCTTTTTTCGAGAGAGCAAAGGCACCGAACCAGACGACGGTGGCGCCCAGGCCGCCCAGGCCCGAGAGCAGGCCCGTGGTCCATTCGCCCACGCCCTCGAGCCACAACCGCGCCGCCAGGCACAAAGCCATCGCGGGGTACGTGAGCAGATCGGGAATTCG
>JAYTAT010000106.1:0-5465 GCA_043737315.1 Archangium sp. | reverse complement strand
TCAACGCCCCAGATGGAGGCCCTCTCGTAGAGCATCAGCCTGGATTTATCGGGGGCGGGGTGCAGCTGACTGGTGAGTTGACTGCCGTCCCAGCGGGCCTCGAGCAACTGCAACCCCGTACCCACGATGACCAGCCGGAACGCGACCCCGGGCAACGTCTCGCCCATGGACCCGGTGGTCGGCCCCGTGGGTAACGCGCCGTCGAGACGAAGCTGCCCTTGAACGTCGGTGCGGTGCTCGAGCCGTTCGGCTGCGTTCGACCAGACCTCATTCCCGCTGACGGTCAACTCGGTTCCGGGAAAGGAGTGATCGACGGTGCCATCGAACCGGTACACCCAGACGGTCGTATCGCGCTGGCAGAACACCAGGCCATCGAGGGTTCGAAACGGGCCGGCTCCGCACGTGTCCATGCGATCGACGAACCTGCGCAGCGACATCGACAGCTCGCCGGGGTGAACCTGCATTCTTCGGGTAGAGACCTCGCCGGTCGACCACTGCACGCTGATCGTCCAGATCCCGGTCTCAGGGGGCGTGAAGTTCACCTGGGCCTGTCGAAGGACCGCCGTGTCGGTCTCCAGGTTCTGCTCATTGGCGACCGTTGCCACCAGACCATCGATGCGCACACCGTTCGGTCCGTCGGCGTGCGTCTCAGTCGCGAGCGCCCGCGTGCAGCCGGGAGGGCCGAAGACAGGGAACACGCCCGGCTGCCCCACTGGCGCGAGCAGGGTCGCGACGAATCGGGGCTTGGCCAGAGGCGCAGAGCCGCTTTCATTCCCAACGTCATAGTCGAAAAGCAGGGGGCGGTTGCTTGAGGGTACGGTGCGACCCGATGGTGTTCCTCGCGCTCTCATGCCTGCAGGGCCGCCCGATGGATCAGGCGCTCGCGTCGCTGGCCGAGCTGAAGCCCGACGGGGTGCAGCTGACGCCGGGCAACATGCCCACCCCTGATTTCCAGCGCGCCCTCCGCGAGTCGAAGCTTTTGACTCGCACGCACCACGGCTTTTCCTTCACTGCCTTTCGCACGCGTGACGTCTGGGCCGACGACGGCCGCTGCCTCACCACGAGCGACTCCGTGCATCCACCCGCCAGCACCTCACCTGCGCAGGCGCACGCAGTGGGACATCGGTGAGGGGCCGTTCCTCGAGAACGCGGTGGTGCACTTCCCCGACCTGAAGAGCTTCCGGGCGCTGGGAAATGATCCGCACCCGGCGACGGTGAAGTCGATCACCTTCGTGGGAGAACACGGTGGGCTTACGCCTGCCATGCAGCACGTGCTCGAGGTGGGGCCCCTCAAGAGCGCACAGCTCGCGCCGTTGAAGAAGGGCGCATGGCGCATTCGCCGCCTCGAGGGGATCGCCGACAAGGCGCCCGTCATCAAGGCACTCGCCGCGCTTTCACAGCCGCTCGAGCGGCTGTCGTTGCGGGGGAACGCCGAGCTGCAGCTCGAGCCGCTGCTCGAGGCGAAGTGGTTCGAGACGCTGCGCGAGCTCGAGCTGTGGTTGCCCAGCACGACGGTCGACGTGGCCAGCGCGCTCGCGGCTGCGCTGGTGACGCTTGAAGAACTCGCCCCGCAAGGCATGGTGCTTCGTTCTGGCGTGCTCTCCCCGGGTGGGCGCACGGGCTGGGCGCTTCAGCGGAACGCGCAGGGCAAACGAACCCTGGTGTTGCTGCACCCCGATGAGCGGCTCGGCACCGGCCCTGCGTTGGCCAGGGCGCTCGAGGTGAAGCTCGAAAGTCGCTGGGAGCCCACGGACGACTGGCTGCATTTTGCTCTGGGCTCGCACGCGAAGCTGAGCTGAACCGCCGCGACGCGCACCACGTCTCGCCCGGTGCAGGAGTGATGGTGTAAATTCACCTCGATGCTGCCGCTCACCACAGAAGAGCTCAGGAAGCCGGAACATCGGCCCTACTTCCTGTGGTGGCTCGACGCGACCGTAGCGGACCTTCGGCGCGAGCTGGCCTCATCCGACCTCCAGACCCGCGCCTATTGGATGGGCGCGTTGCTGCGCGAGGCGAACACTCGTGATGTCTGGCTGTTCGTCCGCGAGCAGGAAATCGTCGAGTTGTGGCCACACCTCACCCGTCACCTCGGCAAAGCGCGCGAGCGGTGGGCCTGGCTCATGCAGTTGCCCTTGCTCCCCTGGCCGCCTGCGGAGGCCCATGCGCGCAGGGTTTGATGCACGCATCGCTTCTCCCGATGTGCTGCGCTTCATCCGTGAATGTCAGGCCACCAGCTCTCCAGGGACGTCGATCTGTTCTTTCGAGACCGCGTGTCGTTACGCCGCTTGGCTGACGTGTTGTCTGATGGGGCGGGCGTCGTGGGTGGACGCAGGCACCTTCCTCCGGATGAATTGGTGTGCACGCGAAGGTGAGCTGATCAGGCAGCCGAACCCTCGCGCTCGCTCATCCGTGTGTTAGCGAGAGGGGATGGATCTTTTCCAGGAGACGTTGGGCTTCGCGGCGAAGGGTTTCATCGTCTTTCTGACGGCGGTGTTGACCGTCGCGGTGGTGCTCTCGCTCAGCAGACGAAGGCGCGGTTCGCTCCCGCGGCTCGACGTGAAGAAGCTCAATGCCCGCTTCGAGGCGCTCGGCGATGCGCTCCGGCACGGCATGTGGGAGCGCAAGCAGATCAAGGAACTGCTCGCGTCGCGTAAGAAGGCGAAGGCGGCGGCCACGCGCCCTCACGTCTACGTGCTCGACTTCGAAGGTGACCTGCTCGCTACCGGCGTCACCAGCCTGCGCGAGGAGATCACCGCGATCGCCGCCGTAGCCAGGCCCGATGACGAGGTGGTGGTGCGCTTGGAGAGCCCGGGTGGCGCGGTCCCGCACTACGGCCTGGCGGCGGCGCAGCTCACGAGGTTGCGCGAGAAGAAGGTGAAGCTGACGGTGTGCGTCGATCGCGTCGCGGCGAGTGGCGGTTACATGATGGCCTGCGTGGCCGATCGCATCGTGGCCGCTCCGTTCGCGATCATCGGATCGATCGGCGTGGTGGCGCAGGTGCCCAACGTGCACCGGTTCCTCAAGAAGCACGACGTCGACTTCGAAGAGCTGACCGCAGGTGAGTTCAAACGCACCGTGAGCATCTTCGGGGAGATCACCGAGAAGGGCCGGCAGAAGTTCGTCGAGCAACTCGACGAGACGCACAACCTGTTCAAGGACTTCGTGAAGTCGCAGCGGCCGTCACTCGACGTCGACAAGGTCGCGACCGGTGAGTACTGGCTCGCCAAGCGCGGCCTCGAGCTCGGCCTGGTCGACGCGCTGAGCACGAGCGATGAGTACCTGCTCAGCCGAGTGGAACACGCCAACGTCTACCAGGTGAGCTTCAAGCCCGAGCAGTCATGGCGACGGCGGCTGGGTGGGGCGAGCGCGGAGATCGTCGAGCGGGTGGTGCTTCGGGTGCTGTCACGCCTTCAGTCGATGCAGCTTCGGTAGCCGCTCACCGACTTCGTCTCCTCCCTTTCCCCGCCTGGGGAGAGGGCTGACGCTTCTCCATCGAACTCCCGTGCTCCCGGACGCACTTGCCGCGCTCCCGGACGCACTTGCCGCGCTTCCCGGACGCACTTGCCGTGCTCCCGAACGCACTTGCCGTGCTCCCTGGACGCACTTGCCGTGCTCCCCGAACGCACTTGCCGCGCTCCCGAACGCACTTGCCGCGCTTGCGAACGCACTTGCCGTGCTCCCCGGAGGCACTTGCCGGGCGCCACGCAGACACTTGCCATGCTCCCAAACCCTCTTGCCGCGTCGCCCGACCCTCTCCCCAGGGGAGAAAGGGAGTTTGTGGAGCCGAGTCAGAAGTCGAGGGGCAGCACGAACGCCGTGCCGTTGGCCGTGCCCGCGCGATAGCTGAGCGGCGCGCCGATACCCAACGCCGCCGGCACCGTGCCTCTGGCCGCCGACAACGACACGTCCTGACCGAACGCCCCCCGTTCGCGATCATCAGCCGCGATCAACAGCGCCGGCAGGTTCGCACCCGGCGTCACCGTGCCGCCCTTGAACACGAACACCGCCCCCGTGCCGTCACCGTTGACCGTCGCGCCCGGCGCCGACACCACCAGGTCACGCTTCCCGTCGCCGTCGACATCCACGTTCCCGGCCATGGATCGCCCGAAGCCCAACGCACGCACCAGGGGCACCATCGGCACCGCCACCAACCCATCACCCAGAATGCTCACCAGCGCCCCCCCCGACGCGGGCCGTTTCGCGACGATCTGCGAGACCGGCACCAGCAGCACCGTCGGCTGCGCCACACCCTGAAACGGGTACAGGTCGGCGCTGATGGCGACCGCGTCGACCCCACTGGCCAACACATCGCGTGCACGCGCCATCGACACACCCAGCCGCATGGTGGCCACGCCGGTCTCCGTGTCGCCCGAGATGCGCACCCACGACGGCACGGTCACGCCACCACAGCGCACGCCGCCGGTGTCGAAGCCGAACGTGATGATCACGCCCTGCCGATTCGCGTTGTCCGAGTAGCGAAAGCCCAGCTCCTCACACCCGTCACCATTCAGATCGCCCAACGCGGTCGGCATCGACGTCGTCTGGTTGATGAACGGAAACGAGAAGAGCGGATTACACACCATCGAAGGCTTGCTGAGCTGCATGTCATCGGGCCGCCGGCCACCGAACACCTCGAGCCCATTGGCACGCGTCATCGCCAGATCGCGCACGCCGTCGCCGTCGAAGTCGAAGCCGCCCACGACGCCGTTGCGCGCGAGGGCCGAACGCTGGCAGGTCGCCGCCGCGCCGCCATCGGGCACCACGCACCCGGGAATGTCGCGCACCGCCCACACCCGAAAGCCTTCGCGGTACGTGCCATCGGCCATGCCCATGTGCACCAGAACGCCGCCCGGCGATTGCGCGCTGGCGGTCGCGCACTCCGGGCGAGCCAACGCGTACTCCGTGGTGGAGATACCGCCGTCGCTGACCCGCGTGGGAATAAGGAAGTTCGGCGCTGCGATCACCAGGTCTGCCCGCATGTCGCCGTCGAAGTCCGTCATGGCCACGTCGACCGCGATGGTGCGGCCACCGAACGCGCGCAGCCCCGCATCTGTCACGTACGAATTGTTCGCGCCCTCGGCCACCAACCGGGGGGCAGCCGGAGCTGACGCCTTCCACGTGATGGCCTGGCCCGCACCGATTTCGCCGCCAGAAAAGTCGATGCCCGGCCCCGAGTAGTTCGGCACGCCCACCAGCGCGTGCAGCTCATTGCCTTGCGGACCCACTTCGATGCCCAGACCACACTGCTGCCCGCCGGCCTTGTTGGCGATGGGCAACGAGGCGATCGTCCAACTCGAGGGGTCCGCGTTGCCGCCCGAGAAGATGTCGAGCCGCCCGGTGAAGTCACCCAGCACCGTCGACGCGCGGCCGTTGAACGCCACCACCCGGCCGTTCCACCCCTCGACCGCGGTGCCCAGCACGTCGGTGCGATTGAGGCCGTTCTGAAAGAAGTCGGGCCGATTGGC
>JAYTAT010000105.1:0-5469 GCA_043737315.1 Archangium sp. | reverse complement strand
CCCTCGCGACCGTACCCCCTCGCGCGATGAAGACCCCCATCAACTTGCAGGTGCTCCGTGTCTTCGCGCCGATCCTGATCGTCGTGGGCGTGCTGGGTTTCGTGCTGCCGCCTGCAGCCGCGCTCACCAGTGGGGCCGCGCCCTACAACCTCTTTCACCTCTTCTTCGGGGTCGTCGGCCTGGGCTGCGTGCTCAGCGGCAAGCTCGGCGCGGTGCGCGCGTTCAACCTCGGCTTCGGGTTGGTCGACCTCTACCAGGCGGTGGCGAGCCTGGCCGACCTGTGGCCCCGCTCGCTCTTCTTGTGGACCCGGGTCGATGATGCGTTGCACGTCGTCGTTGGCACGCTGCTGGTGGCCCTCGCGCTGGGCGCTGATCGCAGCAGCGATTGACGAGCCTGGGCTGGGGCCGACGACTGATCAGTCGGCGTTGGGTTCAGGTCTGAGGCCAGAAGCTTCGCCGTGTTGCTCATGGGCCGCGGGAACATACAGTGCGGCATGCCCACGCAGGTCCTCGTGGTGGAAGACGACTCGAGTCTGCGCCTCGCCGTCACCGACAATCTGGAAGACGAGGGCTACGTGGTGGTCGCCACCGCTTCGCTCGCCGCAGCGCGAACGGCGGTCAACGCGCAGGCGTTCGACGTGGTGGTGCTCGACCTGATGTTGCCTGATGGTGATGGCACGACGTTGTGTCGCGAGCTGCGCCGGGCGGGCAACGGTGCGCGCGTGCTCATGCTCACCGCGCGGACGCTCGAGGATGATCTGGTGAAGGGCTTCGAGGCGGGCGCTGACGACTATCTGGCCAAGCCCTACAGGCTCAGAGAACTGCTCGCTCGAGTGGCGGCGCTTGCCCGGCGGAGCGGCAAGGTCAGCGCGACGCACACGTTGGGGCACTACGCGGTCGATGAGACGCGGCGCACCGTCACCGGCCCTGGGGGCGTGGTCGAACTCACTCGCAAGGAGTTCGACCTGCTGGTGTGCCTGCTGCGCGCGGGCGATGCGGTGGTCAAGCGCGACGACGTTCTCGATGCAGTGTGGGGTGACGTGGTGGTCGACACGCATACGGTCGACAATTTCGTCAGCTCGCTCAAGAAGAAGCTGAAAGCCGAGACCGCCGGCTTCGAGTTGAAGACCGTGCGCGGGGTGGGCTTTCGCCTGGTGAAGTAGGCGTTTACTTGCAGGGGTTGGTGACCGCGAGCGACACCTTCTCATCGCCCTCTGCCACCACGCTGCCAGAGACCTTCGCCAGCGTCGCCGCGTCGACACCATGCGTGGTCAGCTGCGTCTTGATCGCCTCGGCGCGCCTGGTGCCCAGCTCGGCCGCTTCACCACGCGCGACCACCGCGAGCTCGACCTTCAAATCAGGGCAGCTCTTGAGCGTCGCGACCAGGCTGTCCATCGCGACCTTCGACTTCGCCGCGTCGATCGCCTCGCCGTTGAACACGAGGTCTTCGATCATCAGCGCCCCGCCCTTCTTCTTCACTTCGGTCAGCCACGCATCGGTGCGCGACTTCACCGCTTCACCAGTGGCCTTCGCCGAGGCGACCTTCAGCACCAGCGTCTCGAGCGCCGAGTTCGCAGACGACACCATCGACTCGGCGCGCGCGAGCGAACCATCGACGGTGGTCTTGGTGTTGCCCAGCGCGACCTCGACCCGAACCTTCTTGCCGCCCGCGAAGAGCCCCTC
This sequence comes from Archangium sp., assembly GCA_043737315.1. Lineage (GTDB taxonomy): Bacteria > Myxococcota > Myxococcia > Myxococcales > Myxococcaceae > Archangium_A. The sequence goes on along the minus strand of JAYTAT010000105.1, from coordinate 3,786 downwards.
GATGGTGCTCTTCGCCGTGGCCATCTCGTGCTCGGCGTTGGTGATGGCCGTGGTGCCGGTGGCGACGGCCTTGTCGAGGGCGGCCTTGTCGAGGGCCAGCGCGGTCTGGGTCTCGGGCACGGCAAAGGCATTCACCTTCGCGGCGAGCTCCTCGTGACCCTTCTTCATCTTCTCGATGCGCGCCGCCCAACCCCTGGTGGTGGTCTCCCAGGTGGCCTTCTCGGTGGTCATGTCGTCCTGACAAGCGACGAGGGTGAGGGCGGTCACAGCGAACAGCAGGCTCCGGGTCTGCATACGTGACTCCATGAAGGGCAAGGAAGCCTAAGGCATGACACGGCGGCGCATCGTTGTCGCGCTCCGTCGCACGTTGACGAACGCCCGCAACGCGCGCTCCTTCACGGCCTGATTTCGGGTGCCCACCAGCACCACCACGACCGCCCCATCCCGCTCGCCCTTCACCACCTCGGCAAAGGTGATGGCCTGAGCTGCCGTCGCGAAGGCCACGCTCCACACCGCCACGAGCTTCTTGCCCACGTGCACGGACTCGAGTCGATCGCCCCGCCAGCCTTCTCCCAGCCCTTCACCCAGCAGCTCGAGCGCAGCGCGGCCCACGGTAGTGGCTACAGAGGCCTTCGACCCCGGAATGAGCCGGGTCAGCTGGAGATCGGCCACCAGCGGCGCACCGGTGCGGCACGGCGTCATCACTTCGGCCGTCGACGCAGGGGGCCTTTGCAACAAGCCGCGTGCGACCGGATCATCGGGCGTGGCCGACGCCGCTATCAACGCCCGCCCCCAAACGTACGGAAACCGCAGCTGTAACCCCAACCAGGGAACCGGCGCCTGATCAGCCGCCTCAGCCGCCGAGCGTGCGGTGGTGTCTGACAACAAGCCCGCCATGCCCTCCACCACGACGTGTTGATCCTCGAGCCAGCCGGCCATCACCAACGCGGCGGTCGCCTGCGCCTGCCCCTCGAGCACCGCCGTGAACGCGAGCACCGCGTCATCCGAACCCCTCATCCTGGACAGGAGATCCGCGTTCGCATCTTGCACGGCGTGCGCGAGCTCGTGCGCGATGATGGGGCGCATCGCTTCGTCCGACTGATCCGCGACCAGAAACAAGGTGTGCGCGCGCAGGTCATAGAACCCCGACACGTTCTGGCGATTGAAGTCAGGCGCGAGGGTCTCGAGCTTCGTGCCGGCGGGCAGCAGGCCGACAGCCTCGAGGGTTTCCCCGAGCCGCGCGGCCGCCTTCACATTCACCTCGCGCCGCAGAATCGCCTCGGCCTCGGCGCGAGAGACACGCTTGACCGTGACCTCGCGGTTCATCGGCAGGCCCATCACCTTCACCACCCGGGGCAGCAGCTCGTCGACCAACGGCTCGGCGCCCCACGCAGCGCCCGAGCTCATCAGCCACCACAACAGCCCCAGTTCAGTGCGCACAGTCGGCGACGACGGACACGGTGCCCTTGTCGTCCATCTTCATCAGGCCGCTGTCGAGCCCGACCTGGATGGTGAAGGTCTGCTGAGGCGCTGCGCCCGCGACCGACACCTTGGCCGAGGTGATGCCCAGCGTCTTCGCGTCGACGCCCATCTTGGTCAGCGAGTTCGTGTACGCATCGAAGCTGGCGAAGAAGGCCTTCTCAGCTGCGAAGATGGTCTTGAGCGCCTGCTTGAGCACCATCGTGCAATCGGGAGGCGGCGGCCTGGGCATCGAGCCGGTGAACCACGCACCGTCCTTCTTCTCGGCGAACACCATCATCGACTTCGCGCGGCCACCTTCGAGCACTTCCTCAATGGTGCGCTCATCGGTGCGTGGGCCCTCGAGCAACAGGTAGCGCTGCCTGGCTTCGGTACCCATCGTCAGGAGTGGCACCGCGCAGTGATGCCCCGTGGCGTCGAAGAGGTTCACGGTCACCTTCCGCTCGTCGTACTCAATGAGCACCTTCGCGGCCGTGAAGGTCTTGAGCTCGGACAACTTCGCCTGATCAGCCACAGCGTTGATGACCATGGTCTTCAGCTGGTCGTCTTTGGGGCCCATCGCTGCGATGAACTTTTCCAGCTCCTTCGGGTTGGCGAGCAGTTCTTTGCGGTCGCCTTGCCCGGTGAGCCACTTCGGCAGCCGGGTCTCGACCTGGGTAATCAGCTCGGTGGAATGCGCCGCGGGAAAGCCGCGCGGAGTGGCAGTGAGAACCGTGAGCATCAGGGCAAGTGCGAGCATGTTCGCGAACTGTACGCCGATGCACCGCAGAAGTTGCCCCCCCGAGGCGCTTCCGCGCAGGTCACCGCATCACGACGCGGCGGCTTGCGAGACGAGCACCCACACCGAGTCGGTGCCCTGCGAATAGAACAGGGTGATGGCCACCCTTCGGGGACCGTGAGCAAAGTTGAAGACGAACCCGAACGTTTCGTAGAGCTCCCGGCGGCGTACGCCTTCGAGAAAGCGGCCCTGAAACTCTTTGACCTTCGTGCAGGGCGCCACGTCTTCGAAGAAGTTGCGGCCCAGCTGACGGCCCTGGTTGATCCGTGCGAGTGACGCTTCGGTCTTGTTGAACTTGAGAATCTTGCCCACGCGATCGAGCTGAATGAGCCCATGAGGGAGATCATCGATCTCTTGCGGGCTGAGCTGTTCGACCCGCTTGAGGAGCCCATCGAGGGCTTCGGGGCTCGGAACCTGCGCCACGGAAATCAGTCGCTTTTCCATGCCGAGGACAGGACCACGCTCTCCTGGACGATCTTCGACCCGCGATTGGGGACCTCTTCACCCAGAATCAGCGAGCCGCCGGAATGAATCCGAGCTGAGCCCCGCGCCTACTTGACCTCGCCCATCAGCCGGCGAACGAGGGGCGAGATACCGAGCAACACCACGCCTGCGATGAGCGCGTAGATGGCCAGCTGCTGATACCCGGCGGTGTACGAGATGAGCTTGTCGGCCGCGGTCGCGTTCGCGCGAGGCAACGACATGCCAGCGCCGAGCAGGCCCGCCACGTACTGGCCGTAGGCGCTGGCGAGGAACCACATGCCCATCATCACGCCGCCCAGGCGCTTGGGCGACAGCTTGGTCATGATCGACAACCCGATGGGCGAGAGGCACAGCTCACCAAAGGTGATCACCAGGTAGGCCAGCGTGAAGATGTCGAGCGAGGTCTTGCCCGCGGAGTCAGCGAAGAAGCGCGTGCTGTAGAACACCCAGAACGCCGCGGCGAGGAAGAGGAAGCCCAGGCCAAACTTCACCACCGTGTTCGGCTCGATCTTCTTCTTCGCCAGCGCGATCCACAGAATGCCGAGGAGAGGCGCGAAGATGATCACGAACAGCGAGTTGGCCGCGTTGTTCACCCCGTTGGGGTCGAGCTTGATGGCGCCCAGCAGCGTGTCGTTGAGGTTGTTGGCCGCGAACAGGCTCAACGAGCCGCCCGACTGCTCGAAGAACGCCCAGAAGATGATGGAAAACAAAATGAACACCATCGCCGCCGCGAGCTTCTTGCGCTCGTCAGGGGTGGCGCGCGTCATCTCGTAGCCGACGTAGAGCAGCGTGAGCGGCCCGATGGTGTACATGAAGTAGTCGGTCAGCTCAGGCTTGGACACCGCCACCACGATGAGCGGGATGATCAGCAGCGAGCCTGCGTACACCACGTAGTCGAACCACTTCTTCTTCGCCTCGTCGGGCTGGCCGTGGCGTGGCGACAGCCCGATGGGACCTAAGTACCGCTGTGAGAAGGCGAAGGTGACCACGCTGATGGTCATCACGATGGCGGTCAGGCCGAAGGCCACGTTCCACGAGTAGTTCTT
>JAYTAT010000104.1:0-2155 GCA_043737315.1 Archangium sp. | reverse complement strand
CCGGCCCGATCATCCAGCACGACGAACTGCTGGCTCAGATGGACTCCCGGATTCAGCGGCCCAACCGCGAGAACCTCTCGCTCGGGTTTTCGCTGTTCATCATCGGCTTGTTCAAAAAGGTGGTGATCGCCGACACCATCGCGGCGCACGTCGGGCCGGTCTACGACGCGGGGCTCGGCGCTCCGGTGCCGACGCTCTTCGCTGCGTGGCTGGCGACGGTCGCGTACTCGATTCAGCTCTACTTCGACTTCTCGGGCTACTCCGACATGGCGATCGGGCTGGCGCGCGTCTTCAACCTCAAGCTGCCAGCCAACTTCGACTCGCCGTACAGCGCGCACAACATCATCGATTTCTGGCGCCGCTGGCACATGACGCTGTCTCGTTTTCTGCGGAACTATCTCTACATTCCGCTGGGTGGAAACCGCGGCAGTCCCACTCGAAGGTATCTGAACCTCTTCATCACCATGGTGCTCGGTGGCTTGTGGCACGGCGCGGGCTGGGGCTTCGTCTTCTGGGGCGGGCTCAACGGGCTCTATCTGGTGCTGAACCATCTGTGGCGCGGCTTCTGGGGCTTGCCCAAAGACAACGCGCCTCCGAAACAACGTTGGCGGCTCGAGCTGGGCCTGACGACCACGTTCATCTTGATCATGGCCAGCCGGGTGTTCTTCCGCACCAACTCGCTCTCGGGCGCGGGCCGGGTGTTCGCGGGGCTGGTGGGGCAGGGGGGCCTGGGGCTTTGGGTGCTGCGCGCGGAATGGGCGTCGATCGCCTTGCTGCTCGTGCTCATCGGCTGGTGCCGCTGGGCGCCCAACAGCCAGCAGTGGCTCGCCGCAAAAGACCCGCTGCTCTCACCCGTCGCAGGGGCACCGAAATGGCAAGTGGCCTTCACCCGGCCATGGGCGCTCGGTCTGGCGGCGCTCACGGTCATCTCGTTGTTGTTGCTCAACCGCGTCTCTGAGTTCCTCTACTTTCAGTTCTGAAGCATGCCCACCGAGCGCCCGCTCACTTTTCTGTCTCTTCTGCTCGGCTTGCCGATGGTGGCCATGGTGGCCACGGGCGCGTTGAGTCTGGGCGTCGATCCTTTCGGGCTGTACCGGGTGTTGCCGTCACGGTCGGGCCTCAACGTGCAAAAGCCGCGTCAAAAAGGCCATGAACGCATGGTGCGCGCGGCCGACCTCACCCGGCTGGCGCCCGACGCGGTGATCCTCGGCACCTCGCGCGCGCAGGTGGGGCTCGACCCCGAAGCGCCGGCCTGGGCGGGCGTGGCCACCCGGCCCGCCAACGCCGCCTTCTCCGACGGCAGCCCGTACGAGGCCCTGCGCTACCTGCAGCACGCCGATGCGCAGTCGCCGGTGAAGGTGGTGGTGTTCGGGGCCGACTATTTGAGTTTCATCGGTAACGGTCGCTTCACCTCAGACTTCACCGAATCGCGGTTGGCGGTCTCGCCGCGACGAGAGGCCCATTTCTTCCATTGGCTGGACGACGTGCCCTCCGCCCTCTTGAGTCTCGACACGCTCCGCTTGAGCCTGCGCACGACGCTGGAGCAGCAGACGCCCAGTTACTTCTTCGAAACCGGTCGCCGCCGACCCACCACCCTGGAAGCGCGCATCGCGGAGCAGGGCGGCGCTCGCGGCGCCTTCGTGTGGAGTGAAGGCGACTACGCTGGCAGCTACGTTTGCGCGCAGCCCTCGCGGCTGGAGACCCACCTGGCCGACTTCGATGCGCTGGTGCGCTACTGCCTCGAGCGGAAGATTCGCCTCGTGGTGTTGTGGTCGCCTTCGCACGTGCGCAGCCTGGCGCTGCTGGAAGAAGCGGGGTTGTGGCCTGAGGTGGAGCGTTTCAAGCGGTCGCTGGCCGAACGTTCGAAAGACTTCGAGCTGTGGGAGTTCAGCGGCGCAGACCCGCGCACCACCGCCGAAGAAGTGCCCCCCGAAGGCGACACCCTGTCGCGCACGCGGTGGTACTGGGAGTCGTCGCACTACAAGAAAGAACTCGGCGACGTGGCGCTCGCGCGGGCCTTCGACAAGCCGGTTGATGCCACACTGGCGAACTGGGGTGAGCGTGTGACGCCGATGATCGAAGCGAGCGTTCGCGCGCGCGTGAGCAGTGAGCTGACCGCGTGGAAAAACAGTCACCCGGTCGACGTAGCCGAGCT
>JAYTAT010000103.1:0-13221 GCA_043737315.1 Archangium sp. | reverse complement strand
AGCCGGCCTTCACGCGCGCGAGCCCGGTGACGATTTCGGTGTCGAGCGCGGCCTGACCCTTCGCCTGCAGCCAGGGTCGAAATGCTTCATACGTCGCGGTCGCTCCTTCGAGGTTGGCGCGCATGTCGGCCAGCGTGTGGCGGGCATAGCGCGACTCTTCTTCACCGGTGGCGGCGAAGGTCGTCTTTTCGAGCTGCTCTTTCATCGAGCCGATGACGCCGCGAAAGGCGGAAGCCGTGTCGAGCGCCAGCGGCTGGTACTGGGTCTTGAGGGTCTTCACGTCGCTGACCAGCTTCGCGCACAGCTTTTCCTTGAAGTCTCGCGCCTGCGCTTCGTTCGCAGGGAACGCGGCGGCGACGTACTTGCTGCCCAACCCTTCTTCGAACGTCTTCACCTCAGCGGTGATCTGATCGGCAAAGAGGATTCGCTCGATGCCATGCACGCCGGTGACCACCTGGTCGTCGAACAGGTTCGTGTCGGTCGTGTTCTCGAGGAAGCCGTCGTAGCGCTGGTCGGTCGACTCATCGAACTCGGGGAAGAGCACGGCGATCGAGCCCTCCACGCGCTCGTAACTGATGCGCGCCTTCTTCCACTGCGCACGCATGGTGGTCACCGCGGGGGCGTGCGTCGTGGGGTTCCACCCGCCAGCGGCCGGTGCGGGCGCAGCAGTGCACAAGGCGGTGGAGGCAGCCACCAGCGCGTCGAGGTTGCCATCGACGTAGGTCTTGGTGTCGAGCAGCGCCTGCTGATCAGCCGGAGCGCACGCGGTGAAGGCGAGGATGAGAACGAGAGATGAACGGCTCAAGACGAGCTCCAGGTCAGAGAGATGAAACAAAATCGAGCAATGAGGTTCGATCTTCGGCGGTCAGAGACGAGAAGGCCTGCACCGAGCCTTCGGCCTCGCCGCCATGCAGGCGAATGGCCGTCTCGAGATCATCGGTGCGGCCGTCGTGCAGAAATGCGGTGAGGAAACGCAGCCCGATGAGCGGTGCGGTTCTCCATTCGCTGGGGCCCGCTTCGCCTTCGGTCAGCCCATCGGCCAGCGATGGACCCATGTCGTGGAGCAGCAGGTCGCTGAACACCGCTGCGTCCGCGTTCGCCATTGGCGCAATCGGGTAGTCGGCGCGCGTGCGCAGTGAAGGCACGTGGCAAGCAGCGCACCCGGTGGCGACGAACTGTTCGCGGCCGTTCGCCTTTCGTCGCGGGGGAATCGCCAGCAGCCGCACGTAATCGCCCAACGCGTTGGTCTGCGCCAGGGTGACGTCGACGCCGGGCTTCGCGTCGTCGAGCGCCCCCTGCGCGTTGAGCACTTCGTGCGGCCGCAGCGGCGAGGTGAGGCCCATGTCGCCCTGCAACGCATCGGCGGCGAAGTCGTCGAGCGTGGCCTGACGCGCCTTGAGGCCGAAGCGGCCAATCACCACGTCACCTGGAAGGTGCTGGTGAAACGGCGTCTGGGGGTTGAACTCGCTTTTCCAGGTCACGTGATTGATTCGGCCCGAGACGCCGTCGGTGCGCAGCGCCTGTTCGGCGGCGACGCGCTCGATCTCGGCGTCGGAGATCGCCTCCAACCAGCCCCGCCCCATCACCGGAATTCCCGCGCGGGTCTGCACGCGCACGTCGGCTCGATCGGGAGGCAGCAGGGGAGCAGCGCCGCTCGTCGCGAACGGACGCACCACGGAGCCGAACGTCAACGCGGGTTGACCTTGGGTGGCCGTCCCATCGGGCTCGAGCTGCACCAGCCGCAACACCGTACCCGGCCCCCGCGCCGCTCCGGCGTGGCACGAACCACACGATTGGCGAATGTAGAGCGGCCCCAAACCATCGGCTTCGCGAAAGGGTACGTCGAAGAGGCGATCCCCTTCGTCGAACTGGGCGCGCCAGGTGTCGTCGACCCCCTGCAGCGGAAGATCGGACGAAGTGTCGGAGCGCAGCATCGGCAGCGGTCCACACCCCGCGAGCACCAACGCCAGCGCGACTTGAGCCTTCACTGCCGCAGCTCCTGGGCCGAACGCAGCCGCGGGTGTGCATCGCGCACCTGCAGCTTCATGCACAGCGCGCCCGGGCCGACCGTCAGGTGCAGGTGGCCGCCTTCACAACGCGTCACCCTCGAAGGGCAGGGCATGGAGCGGATCATGGTCAGCCTCGTATTTGATTTTGAAAGTCAATGTCAAGACAAACGCCTTACGTTGACTCACAGCCACTCGAGGCAGGCCGCTGGGTTGCTCGAAGAAACGCGCTGCAGGTATTCCTGTGAGACGTGAAGCACTCTTTTCTTGCCCTGATGTTGTTCTCGCTTTCTGCGTTCGCAGCCGAGCCGATCCCCGAAGTGATTTCGACGGGCAACGCGCCCTCGACGTCCGTGAGAATTCGCACGCCCCACCCCGAGCGTTTCGCGCTCTCCGTCACCGCAGCCAGCCTGGTGTCGGTCGGCACCTCGGTGCTCGGCGGCGTGCTCGCGTTGAGTGTGCCCAGCTTCTGCACCGCGCAGTTCGGCGCACCGCGGCCGATGTGCGGCGGGGCGGGCGTGGCGGTCGCCGGCGCGGCGCAGTTGCTCATCTCGTTGTTCCTCATTCCCGAGCTCTTCCGCATCAGCGGCGACGACCCGGGTGCGGTGCGCGCGGGCTGGTGGCGTTGGGCGAGATGGCCCGCGGCGGTGCTCGCGGCCAGCGCGTTGGTGCTGCTCGCGGGCTCTGCCTCTGAAGCGAAGAACTACGGCACCGGCCAGGGCACCATGATCACCGGCCTCGCAGGCGCGGCGGTCTCGGGCGTGAGCGTCGACGTGATGGGCCTCATCGGCGCGGTCAAGGCTGCAAAAGGTCACCGATGATGCTGCGCCGCCGCACCGTGCTCGCAGGGTTCGCAGGCGCCCTCGCCTCGGGCTGCGTGGGCTCGAAGCTGAACACCACGCCGTTTCCGCTCGGGGTCGCCTCGGGGGACGCGCTGGCCGACAGCGCCCTGTTGTGGACGCACTACCCTCAAGGCACCGCGCTCGAGGCGAGCGTGTGGCCCGAGACCGGCGACCTCACGTCGCTGCGGCGTTTCCCTGCCGAGAACGCCGAAGGCTTCGCCACCCTCGAGGTCTCCGGGCTGCAAGCCGGCACCTGGTACCTCTTTCGTTTCGAGTCGCCCTCCGGTGACGTGAGCCCGCTGGGCCGCTTTCGCACCGCGCTCGCGCCCGATGCGCGCGAGGTCATCACCTTCGGCGCCACCTCGTGCATCAAAGCGGGCCATTCGTACGCCGCGCTGGGCCACGCCTCGGGGCGTACCGACCTCGACGCCTTCGTCTTCCTGGGCGACGCGGTCTACACCGACGGCGCTTCCTCGCTGAGCGACTTCCGGCGCAAGTGGGCCGACGGCATCGGCGGGCCCGAATACGCCGCGCTGCGCGGCTCGACCTCGCTCATCACGCAGTGGGACGACCACGAGGTGCGCAACAACTGGGAAGGCGACAGCGTGAAGCCCACGCTGCTCGACGCCGCCCGGCGCGCGTTTCTGGAGCACCAGCCGATTCGTCAGAATGCCGAGCGGCCCCAGCGTTTCTGGAGAACCCTCAAGTGGGGGCTCACCGCCGAGCTCTTCATTCTCGACGCGCGCAGCGAACGAAATCGTTCGAAGGGCGAGTACCTCTCGGCTGAGCAACTCGAGTGGTTGATCAGCGGCGTTGCGCAGAGCCCCGCCACGTTCAAGCTCATTCTCAACACCGTGCCCATCGGTGCCTTCGACTCGGCCTTCTTCGCGCCTTTCAACGACGACAACTGGCAGGGCTTTCCGCAACAGCGCGAAGCACTCTTGCGCGGGCTCGAGGCGGCCGGCACACGCAACGTCTTGTTCGTCTCGGGCGACTTTCACTTCGCGTGCTTTGGCCGCGTGGCGAAGCAGGGCCCAGGCTCGACGCTCTTCGAGGCGCTCGTCGGCCCCGGCGCGAACAAGCCCAACCCGCTGCCTGCCTACCCGAGCGGCGAACCGTGGGAGTTCTCGAGCGCCGTGAACAACTACACCACCTTCCGGCTCGACCCCTTTTCCAGAGTAGTGCGCGTTCGATACCACGCGGGCGATGGCCGGGTGTTGTTCGAGCGGGTCGTGGGCTGACCGCCCACACCGGGTATTCTTTGCCACGGCGAGCCCTTCAGCCGTATTGCTCGTTCATGACGAACCGACTGATTTTCTGCGTGCTGGTGAGTGCTCTCATTTCCGCGTGTGGTCCTGCGGAGTGCAAGCTGGATGACCCGGCCAGCTGTCCCAAAGACCAGGTCTGCGAGACGGTCACCGGCAAGGACAAGCCGCTGTGCTTCGCCCCCGTACAGCTCGAAGGCCGGGTCTTCGATCTCTCCACCAGCTCCGGCATCCAGGGCGCCTCCGTGGTGGCGACCGACGAGAACGGTGCCCCTGCGGGCGCGGCGGTGACCTCGGGCGCTGATGGCCTCTACGCCCTGCGCGTGCCGTCGACCCGCACCGACGAGAAGGGCGCCTTCGTCGCGCGGAAGGTGCTGCTGCGCAGCCAGGGCAAGAACTTCACCCCGTTTCCTTCAGGCGGCCGCATCTCGTTGCCCGTCGACACCGCCCCCGCGGCGCGCACCGAAGAGGGCAAGCCGTTCATCTTGAAGACGCCGCAGACCGACGTCGGGCTCTCGCCGGTGGCGGCCAACGCGCAGAACCGGCCCTCCGTCGTGGGCACCGTCGAGATGAGCGCCCAGCAGAAGTCGGTGATGCTGGTGCTCGAGCCCGGTGGGGCCACCACGCTCGCGGCCTCCGACGGCAAGTTCGTCTTCTTCAACGTGCCCGCCGGCACCTTCAAGCTCTCGGGCTATTCGCGCGGCGTGAACTACACGCCGGTCGACCTCACCGTGATGAGCAGCGACGTCACCGGGGTCGAACTGAAGAAGTCGGCCACCGCCACGGCGACGATGAGCGGCAGCGTGCAGCTCGTGGCCGGCGCGAACAGCGATGGCACCAGCGTGGTGCTGGCGGTCGAGAGCACCTTCATCGAAGCGCTCGGGCGCGGTGAGGTGCCGCCGGGTTTGCGCGCGCCTGACAGCGGCGCTCCCACCATCAGCGGCGCGTGGACCATCAGCGGCATTCCCGACGGCAGGTACGTGGTGCTCGCGGCCTTCGAGAACGACGGCAACGTGCGCGATCCCGACCCCGGCATTTCAGGCACGCAGCTTCAGCGCATCACCGTCACGGGGGGTGCACTGTCGCCCGTGGTGAGCCCCTCTTTCAAGGTGACCGCCGCGGTGGGGCTGCTCAGCCCCGGAAGAGACGGCGTGGAGAACACCACCGCAACGCCCACCTTCAAGTGGCAGACGCATTCGAACGCGGATGGCTACGTGCTGCGGGTGTTCGATGGGCTGGGCAATGAAATCTGGCAGGTGGCCATCGCCGACAAGGCGGTTGACACCCTGACCTACGCGGGGCCCGCTCTCACCGCAGGCCAGTTCTACCAGTGGCGGGTGACGGCCATTCGACGCCTCTTTCCCACCAGCCAGACCGAAGAGCTGCGCGGCCTGTTCCGCGTGCAGTGACTTTTCAGGGCTTCTTGCGATTCGACAGCTTGAGCATCTGGCGGAACGCGAGCCAGGTGACGAGCACGATGACGCCCATCGCCACCATGCCCGCGTTCTCACGGGCCGGGTTGAAGTCGTGCCTGGAGACGTCAGCCAGAACGATGAAAAACATGGTGAGGATTTAACGCCATCGACGGGGCTTGCAAGCGCGGCTCAGAAGTTCCATTGAGCCAAAGCTCATGAGCCGCATCTATCGACAGCTGCCCCCCCGGAGCACCCGCATCGGCCTCGCCTTCTCTGGTGGCCTCGACACGCGCGCCGCCGTGGCGTGGATGACGAAAAAGGGCATGGAAGTTCACGCCTACACCGCGGACCTCGCGCAGCCCGACGAGAAAGACGTCAACGACATCCCGCCCATCGCGCTCAAGCACGGTGCGAAGGTGGCCCGGCTGATCGACACCCGCGACTCGCTCGCGCGTGAAGGCCTCACCGCCATTCAGTGCGGCGCCTTTCATTTGCACGTGGGCGGCAAGAAGTACTTCAACACCACGCCGCTGGGGCGCGCGGTGACGGGCACGGCCATCGTTCGCGCGATGAAAGCCGATGACGTGCACGTGTTCGGCGACGGCAGTACGCACCGCGGCAACGACATTCAGCGGTTCTACCGCTACGGCCTGCTGGTCGACCCCGAGTTGCGCATCTACAAGCCGTGGCTCGATGCGCAGTTCGTCTCTGAGCTGGGCGGCCGCAAAGAGATGTCGGAGTTCCTGATCAGCGCAGGCCTCCCGTACAGCATGTCGACCGAGAAGGCGTACAGCACCGACTCGAACATGCTGGGCGCGACGCACGAGGCCAAAGACCTCGAGCACCTCGACAGGTCGATGAAGGTGGTCAACCCCATCATGGGCGTGGCGCACTGGAAGCCCGAGACGCAGATCGACACCGAGACACTCACGGTGACCTGGGAGCACGGCGTACCGGTGGCCCTCAACGGCAAGCGGTACGACTCGCTGGTCGCGCTGTTTCTCGAGGCCAACAAGATCGGCGGCCGCCACGGCTTTGGCATGAGCGATCAGATCGAGAACCGCGTCATCGACGCCAAGAGCCGAGGCATCTACGAGGCGCCCGCGATGGCGCTGCTGCACCTCACCTACGAGCGCATCGTCTCGGCGGTGCACAACGAGAACACCACCGACCTCTACTGCAACCTGGGCCGCCGCCTGGGCCGGCTGCTGTACGAAGGCCGCTGGTACGACCCCGAAGCGATGTTGGTGAAGGAGTCGCTGGTGCGTTGGGTGTCGACCGCCATCACCGGCGAGGTCACGCTCGAGCTGCGGCGGGGCGACGACATTTCGATCATGAAGACCGAAGCGGCGCAGTCGGCCTATGCGCCCGAGAAGCTCTCGATGGAGAAGACCATCGGCGCGTTCTCCCCCGAAGACCGCATCGGGGCGTTGGAGCTGCAGAACCTGAGCGTGGCTGACAACCGTTCGCTGCTCCTGCACTACGCCCAGACACTCCCGCTGCCGACGAGCCGTGATGCCCTCAAAGGCCTGCTGGAAGACTGATTTTCCGCTCAGGGAAGCCTGATTTCAGCTATTTACAGCTACTGATCCGAACTTCAGACTGAGCTAGCTTGCGGCTTTTCGGTGACGAATTGTGGTGGGGGTGAAAATGCCTTGTGGCTTCTGCGGTCTCGACCATTTTACGGAGCAAGCGTGCGGCTTCGCCGTTCCGTGGACGTCTGACAGTGGCGGCGGGGGTGAGTTGCCCCAGACAATGTCGAGCATCCCCGGCACCAAGATGCCCACGCCCACCATGCAGGTGGTGACGCCCAAAGATCCGCTGATCGGCGCGCAGGTCGGCAGCTACAAGATTCTCCGCCTGCTGGGTACGGGCGGCATGGGCTCGGTGTACCTAGGCGAACACAGCGGCATCGGCAGCCGGGTGGCGATCAAGTTCCTCCACGAGCACCTCTCGTCGAACGCCGATCTGGTGCAGCGCTTCTACGCCGAAGCGCGCGCGGTCAACGTCATCGGCCACGCGAACATCGTCAGCATCTTCGACATGAACGTGCTGCCACCCAACCGCTACTACCTGGTGATGGAATACCTCGAGGGCAACTCCCTCGAGTCTCAGGTGGGCGGCTCGATGTCGATGACCCGCGCCGTTCCCATTCTGGTGCAGGTCTGTGACGCGCTCGATCAAGCCCACGAACTGGGCGTGGTGCATCGCGACCTGAAGCCCGAGAACCTGATGTTGGTGAAGCGCGGCCGCCAGGAGGACTTCGTCAAGGTCCTCGACTTCGGCATCGCCAAGCTCCAGAGCACGATGAGCAACCGGAAGACGGCCACCGGGGTGATCATCGGCACGCCCGACTACATGGCGCCCGAGCAGGCCGGCGGCGACAACATCGATGGGCGCACGGATCAGTACTCGCTGGGGGTGATTGCCTACGAGCTGGCCACGGGCCGCACGCCGTTCGCGGGCCTGCCCATCACCGCGATGCTGGTGGCGCACCTGAGCCAGGAGCCCAGGGCGCCGCACACCATCAACCCGAACATTTCCCCGAGCATCTCGGCGGCGATCATGAAGGCGCTCGCCAAGCGCCCGGAGTCGCGCTTCGCCAGCTGCGGTGACTTCGGCCGCGCGATGGAAGCGGCGCTCAAAGACTCAGGCTCGAACGCGAGCGGGGTGACGGTGCAGCCCCCGGGCAGTGACTCGGTCGCGCGCGCCACCCCCACGCCGCCGGGGGCCAACAAGATGACGCCCGCGGCGAACTCTTCGGGCTCGCAGACGGGAAGGCCTTCGGGGCCGGCCGCCAACGCACCGCCGCGCCACATCGCCAGCTTTACGGTCGAGGTGAAGCCTGATCAGGGGCCCATTCTCAAGCTCCAGGTGCAAGACGTGTCGCGCGCCGGCTGTTTTCTGTGCAGCACCAGCGTGCCGCCCCGCGTGTTCTCGCGAGTGATGTTGAGCATTCCCAACGTGGGCACCGTGCAGGGCGACGTGGTGCGCCACGTGTCGGCAGATCAAGCCCAGGCGTGGAACATGCCGCAGGGGTTCGGCGTGCAGTTCACCTCGGTGCGCCCGGAGCAGCGTGAGGCGCTCGACATGCTCACCAAGGGCCTGCCCATCTCACCGCTGGAACCGCCCGCACCGGCTGCAGCCGTCACCGACGATCGCATCGCCGACATCGCGCTGGCTGATTTCCGCAAGCGCATCCAGGGCGATCACTACGTGGTGCTCGGGCTGCCCCAGGACATCGACATTCCCCAGGTGCGCTCGAAGGGCCGGGAGATCGCGCGGCAGCTGGGTGAGCTGCGCAAGCGGCCGGTCTCCCCCCATCAGGCGCGGCAGATCGACGCAGCGCTCGAGCGGGTGCACCAGGCGGTCGACGTGCTGGGTGTGACGGGCAAGCGCGTCGAGTTCGACGGCATGAGGTCGAACTGGCGCGGCGTGACGATGTGTCTTTCAGCCGGGCTGCGCGTGCCTGAGCTCGAGGCGGTCAGGGCGCGATTTCTTGCGGCCAGCCCGGGCGCCGAAGCGCGCGGCCGGATGTTGTTGATCACCGCGAACGGCTTCGAGGCAGACGGGAAGATTTCAGACGCCATTCGCAACTGTGAGCTCGCCCTGGGTGTGGATCCGCTCAACCTCGAGCTGCATCACAAGCGGCACGCGCTGCTCAAGCGCACCCCCGTCAACCGCTGAGTTCGCTCTGCCCTCAGGGCCCGCACCGACGAGGCCAGTATTCACCGCGGTGGGCCGAGACTTCGGCCTGCGCGATGAGCACCTCTTGCATGCGAAGGTTGAGCTGGTTGTTCTTCAACGCCGGCCCGATCAGGTCTTGCAACTCGGGCGCGGTGAAGAAGTCCCTCTCATTCTCGCGGCTGACCTCCCGGGGAGGGTTCTTGAGCAGCTCGATCAACCGGGCAGCGGCCGCCTCAGAATGATCGTGCACCTTGCAGGGTGGTGCGGTGTTGTAAAAACATTTTTTCTTTCGCGATGAATTCGCGGCTGTGCAACCGCTGACAACACAAGATGCGAATTAACCACTTATTTCTCCTGCTCGTGGTCACGGCATGTGGTTCTGAAGACGAACTCGGTTTGCTTGAGCAGGGCCTTGAGGTTTGTGCGACCGCGGTGCCCGTCGCCTCGGTATTGGCGAGCGCAGAGCAGCTCGGCAACCTCGCCCCCAACGCCATTGATGGGAACCTCAACACGCGCTGGTCGGGCAAGGGCGTGGGCGTCACCCTGAGCGCCGATCTCGGCGCAGTTCGGCCGCTGTGTGGAGTGGCGGTCGCCTGGTACCTGGGCGACACCCGCTCCAACACCTTCGCGCTCGAGGTGTCGAGCGACAACACCCTTTTCACCCGGGTCTTCACCGGAGCCAGCGGGCTCACCACGGCGTTGCAGACGCATCGCTTCGCCCCCACCATCGGCCGCTATGTTCGGTTGGTCTTCAGCGGCAACTCTGCGCCCAGCTCGAGTGAGTGGGCCAGCGTCGCAGAGCTGAAGCCACTGAGCGTCAGCCCGACCGCAGCCTTCGAGCTCGAAGCTCGCGACCTCAGCGTATCGGCCGACGATGCGGCATCGACCGGTGGCGGTTCGACCGTTGCCTCTTGGGAGTGGAGTTGGGGCGACGGGAGCACCAGCACCGGTCGCACCCCGCACGCTCACCTGTACGCCGGGGCCGGCACCTATTTGATCACGCTCACCATCACCAACGCCGCCGGGGACCGCGCCACCAGCACCCGCTCCGTGACAGTGCACACCCGTCTGCCTGGTGACTACGCGCCCGATGATGCGACCACCGGCGTGCCCGACGTGGTGAAGGACCGGCTCTTCCTGCTCGACCTCGAGAAGCCCGGAAAGACCAGCACCGATACCCCCACCGTGAACGAAGAGACTCTTTTCATCACCGGCAGCAGCGGTGCCTGGGTCTTCACCCACAACGGCCGCACGCTGAGTCTGCCCGCCGAGCACCTCTCCGTGCAGAACGGCCGTTTGATCATCGATCGAGTCCACATCCGCGGGTACCTCGACGTGCGCGCACCCAACGTCACGCTGCGGAGGTCGGTCGTCGAAGGGCTCCGCATACCCCTCGCGGCCGAGGTGGCAGCGCCCAACGGCATCAACGTCGGTCGGCGGCTGCTGCGGGGCAACAACGTCAACGCCACCGACTTGGTGCTGGAAGACATCGAGGTCCGCGTTCCGGCCGCCGCCCAGCGTGGCAGCACCGTCAATGCTGGCTACCACCATTCGCTCGGGCTCGAGGCGACGCGGCTCACGCTGCTCCGCTCTGAAGTCACCGGCACCGTCGACGGCATGCAGATTCACGAAGGCGCCGGCACCTCAACCTCGGTGCTGGTGGAGCGTTCGTGGTTCCACGACCTGCAATTCTACGGCAGCGATCTCGATCGCACTGCGCGCGACGCCACGCACTCCGACGGCATTCAGATCGAGTGCAGCCTGCCTGCGGTGGGGCAGCTCTTCGGTGCGCGCCTGGTGGGCAACGTCATCGACATGTCGTCTGACCCGAACCTCAACTCGTCGGTGATGGTGACGAAGAACTCGTGCGCGACCAGCGGCGTGCGCATCGATCACAATTTCCTTGATGGCGCGGTGTTCGCGCTCAACATCGGCGGCGGCACCTCGAGCCAGACCATCACCGTGTACGCCAACTCGAATCGTGTCGGCCCCAACCGCACCACCGGCTCGGTGCCCAACAAGACCTGGTTGAGCAGCACCACCGCGAAGGTCTTTGCCGTGAAGTCGAACACCAACAGCTCGGCCGCCTTTGAAAACTACGACACCAGCCGTCCCCAATCGTGGACGTATTTTTCCTTCGACCCGCCGAGCACCGTCGGTGGAACGCCCCCCTCTGGCGAAGTGAACCGCAACAGCATCGTCGCCCATGAGCGCAACAGCAGCAGCTGGGGCAGCACCTCGGTGGGGGTCGCTGGGCTCGGCCTGTACTGAGCGCGATCGTCTTTGGGGATGGCTCATTGCGCAGGGCCCTGGTGAGCCGCCACCCTGTGAGCGCACGGCTAAGGCGGCTGATCGAAATTATCCGATCAGGTTCGGCGATTGATCAGCTCCCGCTCACCAGGAAACGTCTGCTGGAGCGACGGGCGCCCCGCCATAGGTCGACGAATCGGCCCCTCGCTGTTCACACCCGATTGGTAGTGGCGCTCTCGATGTCAGAGCGATTCGTGAGGTGAGCGGCGTGTGGCATTTCGATGTCCATCACCACGCAGGTAGCGGGACGTCAGCGAACCTGAGCCTCATCAAGCACCACAGACACCGGGCCCATGCCCACGTCCTTGTCGAGCACGATGAGCCCCTCCAACGTCACCGACGTACCCTTCGCCAGATCGGTACCGCTAAGGCAAAGCAAGTCATCGGTTTTCTCAGCCGCGGCGCCGGTGCCGTCTTTGAGGTGCACGTAGTGAATGCCCTGAACGAAGTTCACCCGGTCGACCGTGCCGGTCACCTTCACGCGTTGACCGGCCAGCGCCTTGCGCTCTGAGAACACGTCGACCACGCGCAACGTCAACGCCGCGCTGGATCCGACCGCCTGCAACGCGGCCTTCACTTCAAGCGGAGCGGCCGGGGCCACGGGTGCACGCGCGACCGGCGCGGCACCGTCGAGCGCGCCGAACCAGATTTTCGCGAACGTGCGGCTCAGCGAGGGGCTGGTGAAGTCGGTCATCTCGTTCTGCAACGTGACCGAAACAGGCTGCCCCACGGCGAGCGCAGGCGCAGAAGGAACTGCCGCCCACTCGCCCGACTCGAGGCGCAGGTAAGTGTACTGAGAGACCTGAATTACCTCGGCGATGGTTCCGGTGAGCACGCCCGGGCCCCCGCTGGGAGGGGTCGTCGGGGCGGCCACCGGGGCGACCGGGCTCAGCGTGGCGACTTGCGGCTGGTTCATCAGCACGCTCATGCGCCCGACCACGAGACCCGCCACGAAAAGCAACACACCGACTGCGAGCGTTTTCGACATGCTGCAGCCCTACACTGAACGCGGGGTACCGGCAGCTGTCTCGGCAGGCAGGCTCCTACTCGACCTTGAAGGTGATCGCGTGCGTGGTGGTGGCCGAGATGATCGAACCAGGCGCTGCGCCCTCAGGGGCGATTTCATTGCTGCGTTCCAGGGAGACCGTCTCGCGATCGTTCACCACGAGCGGGTCGGCGCCGATGCGGTACTGAAACTTGTCGTCGGCCAGGGTGACGTCGAGGTCGGCCTTTTGCAGTTGCACGCGCGCGATGTCGGAGGGCACGTTGTTCGCGTCGCGCCAGGTGACCAGCAGGCCGTTGGCCTTCACCACCGAGCCCTCTTGCGTGGGAGCGGTGATCACCGAAAAGCCGGGTGACCGCACCGTAGCCTCGACGCGATCAGAACCGCGTACCACCTCGAGCCGCAACGAGTCGTCCCACCCGAAGCCGTCGACCCGGTAGTCCATCGAGTTCATCGCGAAGAGAACCGCGGTTTTGGGCATCTTGCTGCCGGTGACGAACACCTGAGCGTCGAGCACCAGAGAACCCGTGGTAGCGGCTTCGCGAACCGTCACCCGCGCCCGGGAGCTGGGCGTGCTGCCGTCTGAAGAGAAGCGGGCGCTCACGTAGAGCGTGCCCGTTCCGCCACAGGCACAGAGCAGAACGGCGGTGAGCGTGCTGACGACGAGGCCTCGAATCATGGGTGTTGCTCCGG
>JAYTAT010000102.1:0-2160 GCA_043737315.1 Archangium sp. | reverse complement strand
ATCGGCGACTCGAGCGCGTCGTTCGATCTCATCGGCGTGGATGACTGGGGCTCGCGCTGGCAGCCCAACGGGTACGATCTGGAGGCCGCGGTGAAGGGCCGTGATCCGCAGCGGGCGTCGGTGCTCCTGTGCCATCAGCCCAATGGGCTCGAGTTGGCGGCCGCGAAGAAGGTGGGGCTCCAGCTCAGTGGCCACACGCACGGCGGGCAGCTGTTCCCTGCGAACCTGATCGGCCGGGGCATCTGGGGCGATCGCAATCAGGGGCTGTCGGTGCACGACGGCACGCAGCTGTACACGAGCCGCGGGTGTGGCTTCGTGGGACCTCCGATGCGCGTCGCTGCGCCGCCCGAGGTCGTGAAGATTATTTTGTTGGCTGGGTAGGTACCTTTCCCTGCGGCCGCGGGAAGAGGTCGGTCTGCAGGACCGGGTGAGGGGCGCTCTCACCCCGGTTTCATGGGCACTTCAGGCCGGCCGGCCCGCTCGACAACGCGCGCGTGCAGGCCGCCTTCATGGTCACTTCATCCTTCAGATCCTTCGCCAGCCGCGCCGTGCGCAGGTGCAGATCGATGTTCTTCTTCTGCTCGCTCTCTTCGCTCAACGACCGCAGCAGCGTGAGCCCGTCCTTTTTCCGGCCGAAGCTTGCGAGCAGCTCGGCCAGCTCCAGCGTCTCGCGCAGCTCCTCACCAGTCGACGTCTGAAGCGCCTTCTGCAGCTCTGCTTGAGCGCAGGCCTCATCTTTTTTCTGCTGACACAGCCGCGCCAGCGCCACGTGCACCACGCCGCGATCCTTCACCTCGAGTGACGAGCGGAACGCAGCCTCAGCCTCGGTGAGCTTGCCCAGCTTGAGCTGCACCTCGGCGACCAGCTCCCACAGCGAAGGATCTCTGGGGTCGACCTTCGCCGCCTCGATGTACGCGACCGCCGCGTCGTCGAGCCGGGTCGCCTCGATCAGCCGATCACCCAGCTCGCTGAACACGCCCACGCTCTTGATGCCCTTCTTGACCGCGGCCTCCAGCACCTCCACCGCCTCGTTCACGCGACCGGCCTTCTGCAACTCGGCCGTGCTGCGCAGCACCAGGTCACCCCGCGTGCTCTCGGGCGCGTACTCGCTGGCCAGCAGCAGGTTCTTGACCGCCTCGTCGAGCTTGCCTTCTTGCAGCTGCAGGTCTGCCAGCGTCTCGAGCGCGTTGAAGTCTTTCGGGTTCGCCGCGAGCGCCTTCGTGAGCGCCTCGCGTGCCTTCTCTTTCTCGCCCTTGACCGAATACAGATAGCCCAACCGGCTCCACGTGGTGCCGCGTTTGGGGTCTGCTTTCGCTGCGGTCTCGAAGGCCTCGATGGCCTCAGGCACCTTCACCTCAGAGAGGTAGACCTCACCCTCCGCGGCGGGCAGCCGGGGATCGGTGGGGTTGAGCGCGCGCACTTCGGCAAACTGTTTGTGCGCCTCGGCGAAGTCGCCCTTGAAATACGACGCCAGGCCCGAGAGGTAATGCCCATCGGCCCGCACTTTGGGATCGACCCCATCGCCCGGCTTGGGACAACCCCACAGCACCAACACCACCAGCAGGGAAATGCGCTTCAAATGTTCTTCATCTTCGTCAGGGTGTTCGCCCGGCTCTGCACGGCCGGGGGAAAACCGGGCGCCCATTTCAACAGGGCATCCAGCGTATCGATACACGTGCCGTACTGCCTGAGCGCGTTGAGCGCCGCGGCGCGGTTGAACAAAGAAGGCACGTGTTTCTCGTCGATGCGGATGCCGATGTCGGCCGCCGCGAGCGCCCCCAACGCGTTGCCGTCGGCCAGCCGGGCAAACGAAAGATTCGCGTACACCTCAGGCAACGTGGCGCCCCACTGCACCGCGAGCTCGAGCTGTTCCAGCGCGCCCTTCCCAGCCGAGGCGTCGCCCGCTTTGAGCTTCTCCAACAAGGCCGCCCCCAGGTTGGAGCGATACTCCGCGATCTCCGGCTCGCGCTGCACGGCCAGCTCGAGCTGCGTCACCGCCTCGTCGAGTTGGCCAGCCCGCACCGCCATCGCCCCGCGCGCGTAGTGCCACGCACCGGTGCGCTCCTTCTCGAGAGCCGACTCGAGCGCCAACAGGGCACCCGGCAGATCGCCCGCCTGTTCCTTCTGACGCGCCAGGGCCAGCACGTTCTCGAGCGCCAT
>JAYTAT010000101.1:0-2163 GCA_043737315.1 Archangium sp. | reverse complement strand
CGGTCGAGGCGCTCCGCAAAGACGCAGCCATCGGAGCAGGCGCGGTCGCCGTGAAGTCGTGGCCCACGTACCTGGGCATTGTGCTGCTGCTGCTGGCGTACCCGGTGACGCAGATCCCGCCCCCGCTGGAGAACTTTCCCATCGGTGGTTACGCTTCGATCTTCTTCATCCTCATGGGCGTCACGATGCTCTCGCCGCTCGTGCTGCGTTGGCTCAACTTCCCGTTCCGCGGGCCGGGGCAGTTTCTCTTCGGCATCTCGGGCCGGCTGGCCGCCGACAACTTCGCGCGCGCGCCCGTTCGCACTTCGGTGCCGGTCGGCGCGATGAGCATCGGCGTCACCATGGCCGTCACCCTGGCCGCGTTCATCGGCAGCTTTCAGAAGAGCGCTGACGAGTGGATCTCGCAGGCCATTCCGGCAGACCTGTTCGTCACCTCGTCGGCCAAGCTCGCGGGCGTGCAGAACCTGCCGATGCAGGCGGCCATCGGCGACGAGCTTCGCGCCCTCCCCAACGTCGAGGTGGTCGACCCGGTGCGGCTGCTGCAGCACGATGCGTTGGGCCTGCGCATCTTCGTCATCTCGCTCAGCCAGGACATCTACGCGAGCCGCGGCAAGCCGTTGATTCTCGCGGGCACCCTGCCCACGCCCGAGCAGCGTGAAGCGAACCACGTGATTCTCAGTGAGAACCTGGCGCGCCGGCGCAACCTCGGCGTCGGCAGCACCTTCCCCATGAGGACGCCCACCGGTGAGCACACGTACACGGTGGCGGCGATCATCATCGACTACACCTCGGATCAGGGCTCGGTGATCCTCGACCGCAGCATCTTCGTGAAGCAGTTCCTGACCGATCAGGTCGACACCTTCCACGTGTACCTGCGTGATCGCGCGACGCTCGAGCAGACCCGGGCCGCCATCACCGCGAAGCTCGGCCAACGATTCGACCTCTTCGTGCTCTCGAACGTCGAGCTGCGTGACGAAGCGCGCAAGCTGCTCAGCAGCGCCTTTTCGATCACCTACGCGATGGAGGGGGTCGCCGTGGCGCTCGCGTTGCTGGGCATCATCAACACCCTGCTGGCGGCGGTGCTCGATCGCACGCGCGAGATTGGGTTGCTTCGGGCGGTCGGCGCTGACCGGAAACAGATCATGAAGCTCTTCGTGGGCGAGGCGTTCTTCATCGGCCTCACCGGGAGCCTCATCGGGGTGATGACAGGTGGGGTCGTCGGCTACATCGTGACGAAAATCGTGGGCGTGCAGGCGACTGGCTGGAATTTTCCGTTTTCTTACCCCTGGGCCACCGCGGTGCAGATGGTGATCGTGGCCACCCTGGCGGCCATCATCGCGGGCCTCTACCCGGCCCGCCGGGCAGCCCGCCTCGACGTCGTCGAAGCCCTTGCCTACGAGTAACGGTATGGTTGCCCCCTGATGGCTGGCTCTTTCCGCATTCTGGTGGTCGAAGACGAGCCGGTGATCCGCGAGCTCGTTCGCAGCCTGCTGACCGAAACCGACTGCGAAGTCGAAACCGCGTCGCACGCCGCCGACGGGCTCAAGCTGGCCAAGACCCAGACGTTCGATCTCGTGCTGCTCGACGTGGTGTTGCCGCCGGTGGGCAGCATTCAGCTCGACGGCATCGCCGTGTGCCGCATGCTGCGCGCGGATCCCCGAACGGCCAAGACGCCGATCTACATGCTGACCGCAAAGGCGAAGAAGTCAGACGTGGAGACCGCGATGAAGGCCGGAGCCAACGGGTACATCCACAAGCCGTTCCGGGGCGCCGAGCTGATGGATCTGGTCTCTCAGCTCAAGGCGCGCGTCGCGGCAGCGGGCTCAAGAACTACTTGAGGCGCGGGTGAAGGAAGCGCGCCAACGCGAACATGTCATCCCAGTCGAGCTGATCGAACTCGAGCGCGAGCTCTTCTTCGCCCCGGCGGCGCACCGTGGCACCCGTGACGACTTCGCGGTCACCGGGAATGGGAATGCTCAGCGTCATGCGATCGTCGGCGCTGCCGAAGTCGCCGATGAGCTTGAGGCCGGCCATCGAGAGATCAGTCGCCTTCGCCACCACCGAGCGGCCACCGGTGAAGAGCTTCACCATGAAGCCGGCGTCGACGCGGGGATGAAAGCGGGTGGGCATCGGGGACTGCGCGGTGACGGTGAGCATGGGGAC
>JAYTAT010000100.1:0-5490 GCA_043737315.1 Archangium sp. | reverse complement strand
AACCACGAGTCAGCGGTCGCCACGGGGTTGGGCCCAAACCAGAAGTGCTGCGTGGCGCTCGCTTTCAGACGGCGGAACGGACTGCTCGTATCGAGCAGTGGATCGGCACCCGGAATCCACGCAGAGACCGGCGCTTCCACCATATCGACGCGGCTTCCGGTGGGCTTGACGTCGAAGTTGAGCCGGAAAGCCGCATTCGAGACGACCGGGCTGGGCCCCAACGAAGCGCCCGCCACTGCCACCCTGAAGTCACCGCCCACCGAGCCGCTCACCCCCGAGAGCGCGACTGGAATCACGATCGTCGCGGTGCCGAAACCGACCGTGCTGGGCACCGGGTAGCTCGCGCCCGACGGAAAGGTGATGCCCGCGGTGGTGCTGCTCACCGTGAGCACCGCCCCCGTCAGTGAAGCCGTGCCGATGTTGCGCACCTTCACGGTCAGCTGGCCCCGTTCATCACGATCGAGCGCTCCGTCGGAGTCGCAGCTGGTCACCGAGTCATCCAGCGTCACCTCGACGAACTGCACCGAGCTGCCGACCGTGAAGTCTTCCACCAGCGGGCCGTTGTGGCTGCCGTCACGCAGCGGCGCGATGGCCCCGATGCCCAGGCCGCGGCGCGCGAAGGCAGCCCAGAAGGCCACGAAGTCAGCGGGGTCATTCGCCGCCGCCACCGCCAGCAACGCATCGCGGCCCTCGACGAACGTGGGCATCAGCGGCGTCGCCTTGTATGCCGCCACCAGGTACCTCTTCATGCGCGCCTGCGCCTGCTCGAAGGTGAAGCGGGGATCGCGCAGCAGCGTGACGTAGCAATCCCACAACATCACCGCCCAGACCTCGCCGGTGTTGTGCACCTGGGCGTTGGGGCCCAGGAAGCCGTTGGCGATCGCCGCGGTGGTGGGAAGGGGCGCTCCGTCAGAGATGTGCACGAAGGTCAGCGGGTTTCGCAGCAAGCTCGTCGAGAGCGGGTAGCGGCGCAGCCCGAAGTAGTACGCGTCGCGATCGTGCGGGGCCCAGCACCAGGCGGCCAACGACCACGCGCCCTGCCACTGGGCGTTCGAGGCCACCTGCGCGTCGGCCGCTTCTGCCAACACAAGGCCCGCGTGGAAGTCGCTCCAGCCTTCACCCATGCCGGCCGACTGGAGACTCGAAAGGCCGTTGCCGTCGCCGATGAGCCGGTTCGAGATGAAGTGGCCCCACTCGTGCGCCACCAGGCCCGTGTCGACGGTGCCGTCTGAGATGCCGCGCCAGCCCTGGAAGACGAAGGTCTGCATGCGGGCGCTTCGGCCATCCGCCGGGGTGCTCATGTTCGCGTTGTTCCGGCCGGAAAAATCGGACGCCTCGGCCAACAGGGGATCGTTCGGGGCTCCACCGCGCGCGAAGTTCTGCGCCTGCCCGTTGCCGGCCGGCTCGTTGAAGCCGTCGTCGTAGAACCAGTCGTGCAGAAAGTTGGTCGTGTAGAAGAGCTGCACCACGCCGACGCGCACCTGGGAGGGATTGGCTTCCGGGGAGATTCCGTAGTCGAAGACGTACGAGAAGGTCTGCGGCGAGGTGGTGACACCCAGATAGTCCGTCGTCGCGTCGTACCCGCTGGGCCAATCTAGATCGGCGTAGGCGTGCACGTTGTTGCCACGTGATTCGGTCTGGCCTGGGAGCAGCCAGGGATCGTTCGTCGAGAGGCCCGCGTGCTCGAGGGTCACCGCCTGCTGCAGCACCGGCGTGGGGGTGTAGAGGTCGGGGAAGCCGGCCGGGTGGGGCGCGCTGCTGGTGCCTTGTGGCCCGGGGTAGGGGACATACGTCACCGGGTCAGCCCACACGTTGTACGTGTGCGAAGCGGTGAGATCCTTCGTGTAGAGGATCTGCCCGTCGGCGGCGGACACCACGAAGGAGAACGGGCGCTCGCCGTCGAGCTCTACGTACCAGCCGGGCATCACGCCGTGCGGCAGGGGGAAGTAGACGGGGCGGCTTCGGGGGCTCGTGCCGGCGAGCACCCACTCGGTGTAGCCCCCTTCGGAGTGTTTCAGTGCGGTGAGCGCGCCCGCTTCGAAGGTGCGGCCGGTGTGGTGTTGCCACGCCGTCGCGATGGCAGACTCGGCGGTCAGTGAGAACGTGCCCAGCGGGCGGGTGGCCGGGGTGAGGTAGCCGCTGATCGCGATGAGCTGGTGATCGCGGTTCATGATCACGTCGAGCTCGTCACGGAAGAAGCGGATGCCGTCGCGGCGTTGTTGAAAGGTGACGATCACCGCGGTGCCGTCGTGGAGATCGTGGATGCCGGTCACCACCGCTCGCGCCAGGGCTGAGGCCGACGCGCGGTAGAGCTCGGCGTGCCGGCGCAGATGATGTCTTGCGGCTGCTTCGGAGGAGCGGCTTTGTAGGGTGCGATCAGATGACGCCCAGAAGAAAGTGGGCACTCCCAAGCGCGGTTCGGTCGAGGTGATGCGGCCGTCGATGGAGAGTTCTGTCGGGTCGACGAGAGGCCGCGTCTGCTTCGACTCGAGGAAGGCGTCTTTTGCGAGGACCTGGTTTGCCAACAGCATCGCCACCGCCGCCCATATTTTCATGGCGACACGGTGACACGAATTGCCACTCAGCCCCAACCCTCTCTCAGGGCAACGGGGGCGCCTGGGCCAGCAGCGTGTTGCGCAGGATGAACGCGGCCACGGTGAAGTAGATCACGATGCCGGTGACGTCGACGATGGTCGCGACGAACGGGGCTGACGCGGCGGCGGGGTCGAGGCCGAGCCTTCGGAGCACGAAGGGCAACATCGAACCTATCATCGCTCCGATCAGCACCACGCCGATGAGGCTCAGCGAGACCGTCAGCGCGACCTGCACGTAGTGCTCGCCGTAGCCGTGACTCAGCACGCCGTAGCGGTGCAGCCATTCCCACGCGACCACGCGGAGAAAACCGATCACGGCCAGCCCCAGGCCCAAGAGCGCGCCGCTTCGAAGTTCACGCAGCGCCACCTTCCACCAATCAGACAGCTCGATTTCACGCAGCGCGAGCGCACGAATGATGAGCGAGGTGGCCTGGCTGCCCGAGTTGCCGCCCGAGGCGATGATCAACGGGAGAAACAACGCGAGCACCTCGGCGCGCAACAGCTCGGCCTGGAAGGTGCCCATCGCGGTGGCCGTCAACATGCCGCCCAGCAGCAGGATCGCCAGCCACCCGCCGCGTTTGCGGAGCATCTCGAAGGTCGAGATCTCCATGTAGGGCGCTTCGAGGGCTTCGAGACCACCGAGCTTCTGGATGTCTTCGGTGGCCTGCTCGGCCGCCACGTCGAGCACGTCGTCGGCGGTGATGATGCCCACCATCGCGCCCCGCGAATCGATCACCGGCAAGGCCACCCGGTCGTACTTTTCGAACGTCGAGATGATCTCGTCTTTGGGCGCCGTCGCGGGGATCGCCACCAGCTGGCGGGTGGGCAGATCGCCTATCCGCGCGTCGGGTGCCGCCATGACCAGCTCGGCCAGGCGCAGATCCGCCCGCAGCTCACCCCGCTCGTCGATGATGTACAAAACGTTGAGCGTCTCGCGGCCGCGCCCGTTCTTGCGGATCGCTTCGATGGCTTCGTGCGCCGTCATCGCGGGCTTGAGCGCCATGTACTCCGGCGTCATGTAGCGGCCTGCGGTGTCTTCCGGGTAGCCGAGCAGGGTGCGCGCGACCCGCAGCTCTTCGGCAGACAGCTGCTCGAGCGCGCGTTTGGTGACCTCGGCCGGCAGTTCCTCGAACAGACGGGTGCGGTCGTCGGGGGCCATCTCATTGAGGACGTTCCTGAGCTGATCGCTCCCGAGCGTCTGAACGATCTCGGTCTGCTGATCGAGGGGCAGGTACTCGAAGGCCACGCTCGCGACATCGCGCGGCAAGATGCGAAAGATGAGCCCCGAATCTTCGGTCGGGAGATCTTCCAGGATCTCGGCGATGTCGGCGGGGTCGACCTCTTCGAACGCAATCCGCAAGGACTCCCAATCCTTCTTGCGGATCAGCTCCTCACACTCGGGCTTGAGCAGATGACCAAGCACTCAGAGCTCCGCAGGGTTCAGAGGACCTTCTTGATGCTGTCCTCGAGCTTCGACTTGGACGCCGCCCCGACGAGCTGCTCGACCACCTTGCCGCCCTTGAACATCACGAGCGTGGGGATCGAGCGGATGCCGAATTGCTCGGCGATGGCCGGGTTCTCGTCGACGTCGACTTTGGCGATCTTGAGCTGCCCTTTGTACTGAGTGGCCAGTTCCTCCAGGGTGGGCGCGATGGCGCGGCAGGGCGCGCACCAGGTGGCCCAGAAATCCACCAGCACCGGGGTCTGCGAGTCGAGGACCTCGCTCTTGAAGGTCGCATCGAGGACAGTGATGGTGTCTTTGTTCATGGCTGGAATTTTCCTGAATGGGGAAAGAAGTGACGCCCGAAGGCGCTGTGGCTTTGGACTTTGGGCCGCCGGGGATTTAATACCCACGTCCGCTCCCTGCAGGGCAGTGAAAAAGAGGAACCACGTGAAGCTCTTTCTGCCGCACAAGACTCTCGAGGATTGGATGGTCTCCGAGAAGGCCGATCTTCAAGACGGCAAACTCTTCGTGACTGAGGGCAAAGCGAGCTTTCCGGTCGCTGCAGGTGTGCACTTCTCAAAGCTCGTCTCGGGTGAAGACACGCAGGGCTTGCTCGGGCGCGTGAAGACGACCGCTCAGCTTTCGGCCCTCAATGCCGAGCACTTCCAGGACTCGTGCATCGTGGGCGAAGCGGCCTACGAGGTGGTCGAGGGCTACGTCACCGAGGTTCAGACGGCCCCGGCGGCGAAGACCGATGCCAGAAAGAAGTCGGGCTCGCCCGAGGCCGATCTCCTCGCGGCCTTCATTCTCGACAAGCTCTAGAGGCTGCCTTTGGCCCGCGTGCTCCTGCTGACGCCGCCTGAGCAGGCGGCCGACCTTGCCTTTCTGCTCGAAGAAGAGGGCCA
Source organism: Archangium sp. (assembly GCA_043737315.1). GTDB lineage: Bacteria > Myxococcota > Myxococcia > Myxococcales > Myxococcaceae > Archangium_A. The sequence continues at coordinate 547 of JAYTAT010000100.1, read as the reverse complement.
CGAGCCCTGCTTCTGGCCCGTGCTGGGCGCGCCAGGTGAGCTGCCTCTGGGCCTGCAAGCGGTGGCTGAACAGCTTCACCGGGTGACCTGGGTGGTGGCGATCGGCCGCGGGCCCTTGAGAGCGTTTCTCGAGGCGGTCAACCGCGCCGGTACCCGCCGGGCCCTCGACAAGGTGCAGTGGCTCGCCGCCGACGCGCCGACTGCCCGGGCCATCGCGCGCCAGGGTGGAACGGTGAGGGTGCCCGGTGACGGCAAGTGGACGTCTGCGGTCTCGGGGCTGCTCACCAGCGACGATGAGGTGCTGGTGCTGCATGAAGGCGAAGCGCCCGAGATCCTGCTCGACTCGCTCGATGCCGCGGGCGTCGGCTTTACCCAGGTGGCGGTGCCGCCGCCGGTGAGCTCGGGTTTGCTGCCCACCTCTGCGCACCGGGTGGTGATCGTTCATTCGGCTGCTGCGGGAGAAGCGTTCGTCGAGCTGACTCAAGGGCTGCCGGTGCCCTCGTCTCACGAAGCGCAGTGTTGCGGGCCGGTCGTCCCTGAAGCGGTG
>JAYTAT010000099.1:0-2165 GCA_043737315.1 Archangium sp. | reverse complement strand
TCAGCTTCTCGTAGAACTCCAGCGGGTGAGGCAATTTGCCTTTGCGGATCCCGCTGACCGCGATGATCGTCTTGACCGGAAGATCCTTGAGCCGCGGGCCTTCACTGCCCCGGCTGTCGACCCCGAAGTACCGCCCGATGCCGCTGCGCAGGAACAGCCGCAGCGCCGCCGGCACGCCGTATCTGTTCTCCGTCGACAGCGTGCGAAACAGCTTTCGCCACGAGAGCGAGCGCACGATGCCCACCACCTCGTCTTGTTCGAAGCGGGCCATGCGGCTGCGAAACAGCGCGAGAATGCTGCCCATCGAGGTGCCGACCAGCAGCCTGGGCTGCAGCCCGTATTCATCGAGCAACGACATCGCGCCCAGGTAGACGTAGGCGGTGCCGCCGCCGCCCCCCATCACCAGCACCAACGCTTTGTGCCTGAGTTCTTTGTCGATGGCCTCGAACGGCAGACGTTCGGCGAACCTGCGCACGAGCTGATCTCGGGTGTTGATCGTGCGCTCCTTCAGATCGCGCAAGTGAGGCAGCAACTGCGCGCGGGTGAGCTTGCCCTTGACGGGTAGAAGCAACGGGCCCAGCCGCCGGGTGAGATCTTCGCGAAACGGCTGCAGGTACGCGCCCACGCCGACGTCACGGCCCTCGTGGTTGACCTTGTAGAGCCGCGCCAGCGAGAGCGCGGTGCGCAGCGTCGCCTCTTCATGCGCGTCGACCAGCTTCGGATCGGCGATGGCCGCGCGCACGAGGGCGAGCTCCATTTCTTCGAGCGGTCTGGTGATCTCGAATCGTTCGCGGAGCCGCACGGGTGCGTCTCTAGCGCCGCTGCTTGCCGAGCAACCGCAGTTCCCGCAGTGCCTCGGTGCAGTCGGGGTTGCACTGAATGGCCTTCTCGAACTGACGCTCGGCGCGATCCGGCCGGCCGGTCGCCTTGTGGATGTAGCCGAGAAACAGGTACCCCTTGTCCATCTTGGGGTTCAGGTTCACGGCCTGCTCGATCGAGCGCACCGCGTCGTCAGCCCGGTTGGGATCAGCCTGGAACAGCGCCCAGCCTTCCCACGCGTGAAACTCGCCTTCTTCGGGATAAAGGGTGATCGCTTCGCGGAAGAGTTTGTTCGCCTCACCATACTGGCGCAGCCGCATCAGCTCTTCACCGCGCTGGAACTTACCCTCGGCCGCGAGGATCTTGCCCACGTCGGCGTCATCGGGCTGCTTTGCGCCTTCTTCAAGCTGCGCGATGTAGCGTTTGCGATCGTCGGCATCGGTGAGCGTGTCGTGCGCCGTCGAGATGAGATCGTAGATCTGCTGCGCGAGCGCGCGCGTCTCGGCGCTGGCCGACGAGAAGTGTTTGTCGGGGTGGTACTCCTTGGCGAGCGCGAAGTAGGCCCGCTTCACGTCTTCGCGGGTGGCGCTCCACTTCACACCCAGCAGCTCGAAATGATCGAGACGCCGCATGGCGGTAAACTTGGCCGCGAGCTTTTCACGCTGCGCGCCTTCGTGGCCCGAGAGCCGCGGCAGGCTGACCACCTCAGACAGCTCAGGCAACAACGAGCCCGCAGACTTCGCGACCACCTGCGGCTCTGGTTTCATCGCCGGGCGCTGGGGTGACGCATCAGGCGGTGGCGGAGGCGGCAGGTCGAGCCGCGCCATCGGCTGCGCCAGCCTGGCGTCGCTCCAGGGAAGCTCGAGCGGCGGTTCGGCCGGGTGCGCGGCGGGCTTCTTGTGCGCCGGCAGCGGCGGGGGAAGCGGGGGCGGCATCGACGGCAACGGCGGCGGGAGCAAAGGCCTCTTCGCAGGCATCACGTTGGCCGAAGCCGCGATCTCGGCGTACGAGACCCTGGGCTTCCCGTCGGCGTGGTCGGTCTTGAACGAGACCATCTGCGCGCACTTCATCGCGAAGAAGAACCGGTCGGTCTCGAAGGGCGGCAACACCTCGAGCGCGCGCAAGGTGGTCAGCGTCTTGTGCCCGTCGGCGAGCTTGAGCAGCTCCTGCTCCTCTGGCCCCAGCCCCACGTCTTGCATCGCGTAGAGCGGATCGTCGCTGGGGTGCACGTACTGAAGGTCGAGCCCTGAGAAGGCCTTGAACAGCCGCTTCTCGTCGTAGGTGCGCTTGACGCCTTCGTGGATCAACTGCGCGCAGGTCATGCCGATGGAAAGCGGCTCTGCGGG
>JAYTAT010000098.1:0-2165 GCA_043737315.1 Archangium sp. | reverse complement strand
CCTCGAGGAACGTACCGAGGGCCAGGGCCAGAGCGACGATTCCCGGAACCAGCAACGTCAACTGCCCTCGAATGCCCATCCACCCAGGGATGTTGGCACTTCCCCCGGGGGAAGCCCACCGTTCATCGAGCAGTCAGCCCTCGACCGCGCGGGGTTTGGCCGCCTGCATCTGCTGCACGGTCACCGACTGATTCCGGCCGTGACGCTTGGCGAAGTACAAGCACTGGTCAGCCAGCTCGATCAGCTGCGGCTTTTCGGTGCCCACGTCGGGAAAGGTGGCCACGCCCAGCGACATGGTGATCTTGAGCGGGCCCTGATCGGTCTGGAAGACCTCTTTCAAGATGCGCTCACGGATGCGTTCGGCGATGGCATGCGCGCCCTTCATGTCGGTCTCGGGCATCACGATGGCGAACTCTTCGCCGCCGTAGCGGGCCACGATGTCGGTGTCGCGCGCCTGCTCCTTGAGGATCTTCGCCACGCCCTTGAGCACCTGGTCGCCCATCGGGTGGCCGTAGGTGTCGTTGACCGACTTGAAGTGATCGATGTCGGTGAGGATGAACGAGAGCTTGCGCGAGTACCTCTTCGCGGCAGCCAGCTGCTCGTCGAAGCGGCCCTGGAACGTGCGGTGGTTGACGAGGCCCGTCAGACCATCGGTGGTGGCCATCTTTTCCATCGCCTCGAACAGCTGCGCGCGGAGCACGGCCTGCGCCGCCTGAATGGCGATGACCTCGAGCATGCGCAGCTCATCGCTGTCGAACGCTGCCTTCTTGCGCGAGCCCGTCACCAGCGTGCCCAGGATGCGATCACCTGCCACCAGCGGGAAGATCTTGAGCGACTGCAACCCGCGGATCTGCGTGTCGTCATCGAAGATGATCTGCCGATCCATCGCGCCTGCATCACGACCCGGCAGCGGAGCGCCGTACCGCACCACGTTCGCCACCAGGCCGTTGTTGTCGCTGAAGGTCTGGCCCTCGAGCGCGCGGCCGGCCGACGTCACGCCGGTCATCCGCATGATCCGGTGGGCCCGGGCGCCGTTCTGTTCCGACACCAGGGTGACCGCGCAGAACTCGAGCGGGGCGACCTGGCGGGCGCTCTCGAGCACCGCGAGGAACACCTGCTCGGGCGACCCGGCGCGGTTCAACTCTTCGATCGCGCGGAAGAACCGGTCTTTCTCGTCACGGGATCGACGGATGTAGCCCATCACCCGCTCGACCTCGATCGCACGCAACACCTCGCCACCGATCACCTGGAGCAGGTGCTCGTCTTGCTCGCTGAATGGCGTGTTCTCGAGGCGATCGGCCACCAACACACCGCGTACCTGCCCACCGCCTTCGACGATCGGCACCGCCAGCACAGCGCCAATGTCAGGGCCGCCAGCCTCGTAGTGCGTCACACCCTTGAGGCCCGAGTTCGAGTTCATGCGCACCGGCACGCCCCGCTTGAGCAACGCACCGAAGATGCCCTCACCCGCGGCGAAGCGCTCGCGCTGAATCTGTTCTGAGCTCGAGCGGCAGTCGTGCAGCTTGAGTGAACGATCGTCTGAGGTGAGCAGGAAGACCGCCACGGTGTGCGTGTGGAGCGAGGTCTCTGCGACCTCGAGCGCGCTGCCGGTGGCGCCTTCGATCTCCTTCACCGCCGCGACCAGCCACTTCTCCTGATCCTTCACGCCGGGAAGGCTGTCGTTGGCGCCGCTGGAAACCAGGCGAAAGGTGCGAGCGCGCTCTTCGATGTCTTTGATCTTGTTCTTCACCGCGTCTTCTTCAGCGCGGCGGGCCACGGCGAGCCGGGTGGAGAGCACGAGGTGGTACAGCCCCGCGAACAGCACCAGAAACAACGCGCGACCGAGGAACACGCCCCAGCGCTCCGGCAACGTGAGCAGCGCGTCGAAGAGCACCGCGCTGCCCAGCAACGTGCCCGCCGCGGGCCTCGGGAGGAACGTCACCAGGAACGCCATCAGCAGGTAGACGATGGGAAAGAGCTGTTCTCCGCCGAGCGAGACGCCGATGAAAGCCGCGGCCAGCAAGGTGCCGCCGAACTCGAGCTCGTCGCGCAGCAACAGCGGCGCCTTTGACATCGAGCGGCGCACCCGGCGAATGGTCGACAACACGCCGCCCAGCACCAGCAGGCCGACCGCAGCACCGTCGAACCAGGTGAGCGCGTCGATC
>JAYTAT010000097.1:0-5495 GCA_043737315.1 Archangium sp. | reverse complement strand
CCGTTTCACGACGTGCAGGTGGCCGTCGACGGTGAGGCTGCGGTCGCATTCGCAGACATCGTACGGGCCCGCTGGCTGGGCGCCACGGGAGACCTTCTCGAGGCGCCACCGGCCGACAACGATCCCTGGCCCCTCTCGCTCAAGCCCGACATGACCGACGTGCAGGTCGCGATCGCCCGCACCCAGCCCGCGTGGAAGGAGACGCCCGCGGTCCGCGAGATCGAGGCGCTGTTTCTCGCGGCGATCGCCTCGGCGCAGCGCTGCATCTACATCGAGAACCAATACGTCACTTCTCAGGCGATGCGCGACGCGCTGGCTGCCCGGCTCCGCGAACCTGAGGGGCCTGAGGTGATCGTGCTGACGCCCAACGAACAATCGGGACCGCTCGAACAGCTGACCATGGGCGTGCTGCGCAAGGGCGTGCTGCGCGCGCTCAAAGCGGCCGACGTGCAGGGCCGCTTCAGGGTGTTGTGCCCCGTGACCCAAACGGGGGCCAGCAAGCAGTGGGTCAACGTGCACGCCAAGGTGATGGTGATCGACGAACGCCTGTTGATCGTCGGCTCGGCCAATTTGAGCAATCGCTCGATGGGGCTCGACACCGAGTGCAACGCCGCCTTCGAGAGCGAAGGTGACGACGAGACCGCACGGGCGATTCGCGCCTTCCGCGACGGGCTGGTGGCCGAACACCTCGGCGTGGCCCCAGGTGTCGTCTCGAAGGTCATCGACGAGCTGGGCTCGGTGGTGAAGGCCATCGAGCGGCTGCAGGGCGGCGTACACACCCTGAGCCCGATCGCCTTCGAGGCGGAGAAGGCGCCCGAGGTGCTGATGCCCCTGGCCGAGGTGGTCGACGCCGCTGGCCCGGTTGACGAAGCGCTGGTGCGGCGGGCGATGCCCGACGAGGTGATGGCCGAGAGCCGCCGCAGGTTACCGCGGGTGTTCATCCTGCTGGGCGTGGCCCTCGCGCTCGCCGCCGCGTGGACGTGGACTCCGCTCAGGGGGTTGGTGGAGCCCAACAGCCTCTTCGAGCTCGCAGCGCCCCTGCGTGATCACCCGCTGGGCCCCGTGGTGTGGGTGCTCTTCTTCGCGTTGGCTTCGTTGGCGATGGTGCCACTGCTGCTTCTGACCGTGGTCACCGTGACGCTCTTTGGCACCTGGGTCGGCTTCCTCACGGCGATGACCGGCAGCATGGTGGGCGCGCTGACTTCGTATGGGCTGGGCCGGGTGCTGCTGCGCGACACGGTGCGCAGACTCACGGGAAGGCGGCTGGGCAGGCTCGCCCGCAAGCTCACCCGCCGTGGCTGGTTGGCGATGGTCGCGGTGCGCATGGTGCCCGTGGCGCCGTTCGCCGTGGTGAACCTGGTGGCGGGCAGCTCGCGCATTCGCCCGCGCGACTTCATCATCGGCACGCTCATCGGCATGGCCCCCGGCACGCTCGCCCTCGCGCTGGCCGCCGATCGGGTGGTCGCCGCCGCGAAAGACCCCACCCCGGCCACGGTCGCCGTCGCGGCCATCGTGGTGGTGCTGGTGGTGTCGGTGTTGGTCGGTGCCGGCAAGCTGCTCGAGCGGGCGCACCGGGTTCCGCCGCCGCGGCCCAGCGGGGCGGCATGAGCCTGCTGCGCTTGGCGACCTGGAACGTGCATGGCTGCGTGGGCGCCGACGGCGTGGAGAACCCCGAACGGATCGCCAGCGTCATCCGCGAACTTGACCCCGACATCATCGGCCTTCAGGAAATGAAAGAAGGCGCCCTCCCCCGCATCGCCGAGCTGACGGGGCTGCAGGCGATCGCTGGCGTCACGCGCCCCGAAGTGCAGTTCGGCAACGCGCTGCTCACCCGCCACGCGGTGGAGTCGGTCGCCCGGCATGACGTGAGCTACCGGGTGCGCGAGCCCCGCGGCGTGCTCGACGTGCGGCTGCGGCGCGCTGAAGACGGGTCGCGCATTCGCGTGCTGGTGACCCATTTCGGCCTCGAGGCAGGCGAGCGCCGCCGGCAGGCAGACCTGCTCCTGGCCCTGGTGCAGGAAGCAGGCGCGCCCTTGCTCGCGGTGCTGGGCGACTTCAACGAGTGGCGGCCCTTCGTGAACACGTTGCACCGCCTCGACGCGTTCCTGGGCAGGGCCGAAGGCGTGCGCAGCTTTCCTTCGTACCTGCCGGTGTTCAGGCTCGATCGGGTGTGGGTCTCGCCGCGAACGTCGTTGCTCGAGGTGCGCGCTTGGAAGGGCCGGGGCGCCTGGCGCGCGTCGGATCACCTGCCGGTCACCGCGCTCGTCGAGCTCTAGCCCGACATGCCGCTTCTGCCGTGAATGCATACAGATTCAGGACTCAGCGACAACGGGATTTCCCAAAGGTGCGGGCCGTAAAGAAGACAGCTCTGTCTCGACGGCTTGGCCCTTCGAGGTCCAGGTCGTCCGATAAGAATCGCCCTGGTAGGCCAGCTTTCCATCTTTGACAAACATGGGTCGCTCGATGAGGGCCTCCCGGGAACAGCCTGGGCATCGTGCAAGCTCGAGTTCCAACGCTGAGGTTCCACCCGTCGGCAGGTCTCGAAGCCGATTGAAGTAGGTGTTGGAAAGTGGCTCCACCGTACGCAAGTCAGTGATCACTCCCGTGTCACCAGCGAAGGGGTTTTGGATTTTGAAAACCTGCTTGAGAAACTTGGAGCAGCCGTCGCAATACGGCTTGTCATCCAATACAGAATAGACAACCAGTCCCCCGGCTACCAATGGAAGTTGCTGATGGGCTGGCCGTCTTCGGTCTTCGCCATCGCATATTGGGAGTAATACAGGACCCCTGAACGAGAGCCGCGATCACCATTGTGCCGATGGCTACGACACGGGTTGGTTTCACGTTCAGCTTCACCGCCCCGACGTAATACCCAGATGCAGCCACGAGCCCGGTGACGAAGGCTCCGAGTGGAATCACGAACCACCAAGAGCGCACCCACGTTGGCGAAGAACTGTCGCATCGGGAGGGCATACTTGGATGGCTCTTGAACTTGCAACTCTCGGTAGAGCTGACGGCCATTTCGGCTGCGCCATCCGCCCAACAAGATGAGTTCACCACTCCGGGGCGCGCTCGACAAACGCGACCAGCCCGGTCTCTCCGAACAGCGCGACGCGATCGACGTGACGCAGCTCGCCGGTGGGCTTCGCGCACGTGAACGGGTGGCCCCGATCTGAACGATCGCGTCGATGAGGCCGGTCCACCCCCTCTTCGCGGCGAGGTTCTGCGCTCCGGTGACTGCAGATGAAGTAGGCCTTCCCCGATGGCGACACGCAAGGCAGGTCTTCGTGCACGGTACCTTCTGAGTCAGCCGGAGCGAGCGCTGCTCTTCGGGGCGCTGGTTGCAGTGGTCGCTGGCGGCATCATCTCGTTTCGCGAGTCGGCGCCCGAGGGACAGTGGTCTCGCACGGGGAGCGGTTGGTCAGGCCACGTTCTCTCGTTGTCAGTCATGCGCGACGCGAGCGAGCTGTCTGTGAGCGCCGGCGGCGCGGGTCGCCTGACGTTGGGGCCCACCGAGGTACGCCGAGGACGGCATGTCACCGCTCTGAGCGGCACGCCTTTCACAGATGCGCGTGGCGTCGTGCTCACGACTGATGGAATCACAGAAGTGGTCGGGGTTCGGCACGGGGGCTTCGAGCAGTCCTGGCTCTTTGATTCTGCCCCCGCGGGCGAGGGCGATCTCCGGGTTCGGCTTCCCGTGCGTTCCGGCACCTTCGTCGCGTCTGCCCCGGGTGGATTGCTGTTCGACACCGCCAGTGGGCGCATTCAGTACGGCCACGCAACGTGGGTCGATGCTTCGGGCCGACGCACCGGCGTGCAGGCCGAATTCTCTGACGATTCCGTTTCAATCTCCGTGCCGGAAGCAGTTCTCGCGCGCTCGCAGTTTCCCGCCGTATTGGACCCGCTGATCAGCGCCGTGTTCTCAGTTGGTTCGATTCAATACGTGCATGCCCAGGGGAACCAGAGCAGCCCGGACATCGCTTCCAGCGCAGGCCGATCGTACGTGGCCTGGGAGGAGAGTGGAGCACCGGCCGCTGCCGACACCAGCCTCCTCATCAGCGTGCTTCTGGAGGACGGTGGGCTCGTGAGCCCAACAGGCCGGTCGGTGGCGGCTGGGCAAACCTCGATCTTCGGTCTCAACCCTCGCGTCGCTGCGAATGCTGACGCGGTGCTCGTGGTCTGGGAGACCTCCAGCGGAGTTGCCGCGACGGTCCTGAATCGCGACGGGAGCGTCCGCCGCGCTCCCTTCTACATCGGCCCCGGAACCACCTGGGAGACCGAAGCCAGCGTCGCGACCAACGGCCAGGGCTTCATGATCATCTGGCGCAGGAACACCCCGGGGGGGACGCTCATTCACACCACTCCGGTCAGCAACCAGGGGGTCGTCAGCCTGGCTGGCACCATCGCCAGCGGTTCGGCAGTCGGGCCCTCGATCGCATCGGGCGGCCTCGAGTACCTCGCCTCGTGGGTGGAGACGAGCGTCGACTTCGGAGACGTCTACACGCAACGCGTCGATTCAGCCGGCAACGCGCAAGGAATGGCGCAGCCGGTCGCCACCGGACCGGGCCATCAATTCGGCCAGAGCATCGCCTTCAGCCAGGGGAGTTACCTCATCGTATGGAACGGAGACTCAACCGGTCCCTCTTCGGCGCTCATCGATGCTGCGAACACGTCCGTATTGCAACGGTCAGGGCCGTACGTCGCCAACCCCACTGGCCCCATCCGGGTCACCACCACCTCCTCCGGGTTTCTGATCGCATGGGCGCAGAACAGTGGACCGCAGGCCGTGCTGACTGACGGTACCGGCGCTCCGCTCGGCCCTGTCGTATCGCTCGGAGCCGCCGTCCCCTTCAGCTCTCTGGCATCGCGCGACGGGGGCTTCATGCTTGCGAGCGCCTGGATCGACCCCATGAGCAACTCCAGTAAGGATGTCTATCTCCAGTTTCTGGACAGCGCTCTTTCCGAAGTCGGGGCCCCCCTCTTGTTGAGCAAGACTGTGCAATCGCAGACATCGCCTGCAGTGCTCGCGAACGGCGAGACCTTCCTCACAGCGTGGGTCGACCGCAGGAGCACGGGAGCAAACGACATCGTCCTGGACAGCCTCGACAAGGAAGGCCACTCGCTGAGCGATGGGGGGAGCCTGGTGGTCGCGGGTCTGCAGCCTCGATACAGTCTGCGGCTGACCCGCGGCCCGCGGCTGGCGCTCCTCACCTGGGGCGAGGACGGCGGAGTTCATGGCACGCGAATCAGTGACGGCGGCGTCCTCGACCCGGGGGGATTCGTGATCGTGGCGCGCGGAAGCCCTTCCCTCTCGGCCTGGTGCGGCGGTTCCTTTCTGGTCCTCTCCAGCGAAGGCTTCGCATCGTCGGCGCAGCTGTCTGCGACGCGTGTCGATGCCGCGGGCCTTCGCATCGACGCGCAGCCCCGGCTGCTTCTCAGCGGCAGCTTCGCCGGAGGCCTCGCCACCAACGGAACCACGTGCCTGCTCGTGTGGC
>JAYTAT010000096.1:0-2167 GCA_043737315.1 Archangium sp. | reverse complement strand
CCCTCTCCCGGGAGCGGGCGGGTCGCAGCGACCACTCAGGTCGGGCGCGCATCCGACAGTCGCAACAAGCTGGCGCGATCGATCTTTCCTGTCGCGTTGCGAGGCAGCGCATCCACCACGATCCACGCGCGGGGAAGCTTGTACGCCGCCAACCGCTCCCGAGCCCAGGCCGTGACGGCCGTCGCATCGAACGCTGCTGCAACGACGACGGCGACCGGAACCTGGCCCCACTCGGCATCGCCCCGAGCGATGACCGCGACATCTTGAATGGAGGGGTGCTCGCGCAACACTGCCTCGACCTCTGCCGGGTACACGTTCTCCCCACCGGTCAAAATCAGATCCATCCGGCGCGAACGTACGGTCAGCCGGCCCCGTGAATCGAGCAGCCCCAGATCCTTCGTCTTGAGCCAGGGCCCGAGGCTCTTCGCGACCGTGGGCCCACGCACTTCGATCTCGCCGACGCCGGTCTCATCGGGCTGGGTGATCCGCACCTCGACGCCCGGAATCGCACGCCCCGCGGTCAGACCATCGGCCTCGTCAGGCACCTCGGTGGTGACCTGGCTGCACGCCTCGGTGAGCCCGTAGGTCTGCAGTACCGGCAGCCCTGCTGTCCTCGCGCGTTGCAGGGTGCTCGAGGTCATCGGGCCGCCGCCGATCAACGCCGCCTTCACGCCGGTAAAGGGCCGGGCGCCGCGCACCTCGAGCACGCGCTCCAGCATCGTGGGCACCAGGCTCACGTGGGTCACACCTTCATCCATCGCGGCGCATGCGCGTTCGGCATCAAAGCTCGCCTCGAGCGCGATCGACGCCCCGTAGAGAGCGCAGCGGTACAGCATCGCCAGCCCTCCCACGTGAAAGAGCGGCAACGTTCCCAACCAACGCTGGGTGGGCTCGCCACCGATGCGCTCGGCGTTCGCCTGAGCTGAAGCGGTGAAGTTCGCGTGGGTCAGCTCGACCAGCTTGGCAGCGCCGGTGGTGCCCGAAGTGAAGAGCGCCGCGGCCACGTCGTGAACGACGAAAAGTTCCTTCGACTGCGCTCGGGACGAACGCAGAGGTCGGGCGCCGGGCAGATCTCCGAAAGACACCTTCGCGTCGAGCCGCTCGAGCAACGGCGCGAGCTCATGACGGGTCAGCCGCGCATTCAAAGGCGCGAAGACCGCACCGCGCCGGGAAGACGCGAAGAACAACCACGCCAGCTCAGGGCAATTCCACGAGCGCACTGCGACCCGATCACCCGCATGCACCTCGAGCGACGCAGCGAACGCGCTCACTTCCCGGTCGGCCTCAGCCCAGGTCCACGAGCGGCCCTGAAAGATCAGCGCAACAGAATCAGGTCGGGCCCCGGCCGCCAGCGCCACAGGGCACGCCCGACTCACGGAACACCCCACCCCGTCGCCTGCGGGAGCGTGATCTCGCCTTCGAACGGCGTGAAGGGATCGGGCTGCATTCCCTGAAACAACTCCACCGTCGAGAGCCCGTGCGCCCAGTCTGCGCTCGGCAACACCGCCGCGAGATGCGACGCCGCCGCACGCGCGATGGGCCCGTCCATCAGCGTGGTCACGTAGGCGCTCACGCCCGAAGCATGCGCCTGCTGCGCGACCGCGAGCGACCGCACGAGCCCGCCCAGCGCCGCAGGCTTGAGCACGACCACGTCGGCGGCCGCGCGTGGATCCTTCTCGAGCAACCGAGGCAGCACGCTCGACAAGAGCATCGTCTCGTCGGCCGCGATCCGGCAGGGCGTGAGGTGACGCAGCCGGCGCAGACCCTCGACGTCGTTCGGAGAGACGGGCTGCTCACACACCTCGAGACCCAACGCTTCGAGCCCACGCAGCGCCGAGCGGGCGGTGGCCTCGCTCCAGCCTCCGTTGGCATCGATGCGGATCTGCACGTTGGGCCCCACGGCACGGCGCACGGCGAGCAAGCGCTGCGCTTCGATCGCCAGGGGCCGCGCCGCGACCTTGAGCTTGACCACGCGAAAACCATCACGCACCGCTCGTTCAGCAGAAGCAGCGAGCCCTGCAGCGTCATCGCCTTCGAGCAGCGCGTTGACCACGAAGTGCGAACGAAGCACGGGCCCGAGCAACGTCGCGACCAGCACCCCCTTGCGCAGCGCGAGGTGCTCGAGCAACGCGCACTCTGCTGCGTGCCGCGCCGCCGGAGTCGAAGC
>JAYTAT010000095.1:0-2167 GCA_043737315.1 Archangium sp. | reverse complement strand
GTGCTGCTTCCTGTTTCCTGCTCTTCCCGAACCCGATCCAGCTCAGCGCGCGCCTTCTCACGCTCAGCCAGGATCACGAGGCGGCCTTCCTTCTCGGTCTGCAGGTCTGCGGTGATCGAGCTGAGCTGCGCCCTCACGGCCCCGAGCTCTGCCTTGAGGTCCTTTCGGTCTTCCGAGATGATCGCTGCCCGATCCCGCGCCTCATCGCGCTCGGTCAACAGCGTTCCGGTCAGCTCTTCGTGCGTCTTCTGCAGCCGATCGAGCGCACCCTCGAGCAGGAGCACCTTCGATTCATCGACCGCCACCAGCGATGCATCCCGCCCATCCGTCAGCCGCCGGCTCGCCCGCGAGAGCCGGGTGGTGCCATCGGGCTTCACGTCGAAAGCGAGCTTGAGCAACCCGATGCCGGGCGCATCGATGATCAGCCCCAGCGCGCTCGGTTCGACGGACAGGCCCACGTCGATCGGGCCTGCTTCGCTCTCGGCGTGAAGCCCTGCGTCCCAGGCATCGGGCGCGGTGGTGCGACTGCTCACGTCGGCCCGGTTTCGTGAATCGGCCATGGGGTGCATCGTACCCTCGAAACCAGACTCCCCCGCCAAATTGGCCGGGTGAAGACAGACGCCTGCTTCGAGGGTAGAGGCCGGTTTCAATGCGTTCGCCGATCCGTCTCGAAGTGCAGGCCACCGCTCCGTCAGGGGCGAGGGCCGGCGTACTCCACACCCGTCGCGGTGCGACCCTGCTGCCGACGTTCATGCCGGTCGCGACCCACGCGCACGTGCGTGGGCTGACGATGGACGAGGTGGCCGAATCGGGTGCCACCATCTGTCTGTCGAACACCTACCACCTGCTGCTGCGCCCGGGCGTCGAGGTCTTCCAGCGCTTCGGGGATGTGCACCGCTACATGCAGTGGAATGGCGGCGTACTGACCGATTCGGGCGGCTTCCAGATCTTCAGCCTGCCGGGCTCGCGTGAGATTGGCGAAAAGGGCGCGCACTTTCGCAGCCCCTACGACAACCACGCGCACCTGCTCTCGCCCGAGACCAGCATCGAGACGCAGCAGGCGATCGGCTCCGACATCATGATGGTGCTCGACGTGTGCATTCCCTCCACGTCGGCCGAGCCAGAGACGCTCGACGCGATGGAGCGCACGCACCGTTGGGCGCTCCGCTCGCTCGCCGCGCGCAACGCGAAGGACACCGGGCAGGCGGTCTTCGCGATCGTGCAGGGCGGGGTCTTCCCGAAGCTGCGCACCGAGAGCGCGGGCTTCCTCACGCAGCATCCGTTCGATGGGTTTGCGATCGGTGGCCTGGCCGTCGGTGAGTCGCGCGAGCTGCTCTATTCGATGACGCAGCACACGGCGCCGCTGCTCCCGGCAGATCGGCCGCGCTACCTGATGGGCGTCGGCACGCCGATCGATCTGGTCGAGGCGGTGAACGCGGGCGTCGACATGTTCGACTGCATCGTGCCGCCGAAGATGGCGCAGCAAGGGTACGCGTACACGTTCGAGGGCATGTTGCGCATGAGCCGCAACGAGTTCCGCCTCGGCGACGAACCGCTCGACCCGACGTGCCTGTGCCCGGTGTGCAAGCGCTACACGCGCAGCTATCTGCGGCACCTCGCGCACGGCAATCACTACCTCGCGTCAAGGCTGCTCTCGGTGCACAACCTGTGGCACTACCAGGCGCTGATGCGCCGCATGCGTGAGGCGATCATCGAAGGGCGCTGGGCGCAGGAATACGCGGTGCTGCGTGAGCTGCTTGCTCCGAAGAAGGGCATGTACCGCTCGACGGGCGCGCGAGAAGGCGTCTTCGAGTTGGTCACCACCCGCCAGGGGCACCGCGCGGTGCGGCACACCGGGCACGGCGAGATCATGCACCCCGTCGGCCCGTGGGATGAGGCGAACCGGCTCTACGTCGATCAGCTCGAGCTCGAGCGGCGGTTGTCGATTCCGTCGGAAGACCCGCTGCGCATTCTGGATGTCGGGCTGGGTGCCGGCACCAACGCGATCGCCGCGCTCACCCGGGCCGAGAAGATGGGCAGCAACCGCAAGCGTCCGCTGGAGATCGTGAGCTTGGAGATCGACCTCGCGCCGCTCCGTTTGGCGGCGGCCGATGCGGAAGGCTTTCCGTTCTTGCAGCCCTGGAAGCACGCCGTCGAGGCGTTGCTG
>JAYTAT010000094.1:0-2170 GCA_043737315.1 Archangium sp. | reverse complement strand
CTGCGTTTCACCATCGGCCGCGCCGTGGTGCCACTCGTCTTTGGGCTCGACGTACTCCGCGTCGCCATCGACCCCTTCAGGCTTGAGCGGGTCCCGATCACCGTTCCCAGGCAGCACACGTTCTCCCTCGCGGTTGAAGTGACGAATGCCGACCACGCGCCCCTTCACCGTTCTGGTGAAAACGCTTGAAAGGCCCGAGGACCCACTCGTTGTCGTTCGCGCCCCACCATGCATTGCCGGAAATGCCTGCCGATCGCTTCGGTGCCTTGATCACGGAACCGGGTTTCTACACCGTTCCTTCGCAGCAATCTGATCAATGCTGACGAAGCAGCAACGGCACCTGCAATGTGGCTTCGGTGCCCAACGACGGCAACACGAGTGACTTCGCGGTGGTCACCAGGCACTCCGAAGACGCGGCGCTGATGGTGCCGCTCTCGACGCGAGCCTTCTTCACCCTGCCCTGCGCGCTCACCACCAGCTCGAGCACCACTTCGCCCTGCGCGGCCGGGTTCGCCTTGAGCCACTTCTCGTAGCAGGCCGAAAGCTTGGGGCGCTGGCTCTTGATGGCCGACAACACGCGCGCGAGTGCTTCGGCGTCAGGGTCGGGGCCTTCGTTCTCGACCAGCGGCGTCTCGATCCTCGCGGTGAAAGGCTGACCACCGATGAGCTCGGCCCACGACTCGGTCGACACCCCGCCGGGGGGCGTGAGGCCCAGTCGACGACGGCCCGCGGTCACCAGCTCGATGAAAGGCGCAGCTCCCAGCTGAACTCCATCGAGCGAGACCACGGTGCCCACGAGCAACGAGCTCGTGTCGAGCCGTGCCCACGGACGGCCCGGAACCGCGGGCGCCTTCAGCGTGCCCACCACTTCGTCGCGGCCTTCTGCCAGCGAAGAGCCGTCACTCCACCGCACCGACCGCGGGGCTTTGACCGTGCGGTGTTGCCCGGTGACGGAATCGACCACCTGCACTTCACCTTGGGCCACGGCGAGCACGACCTCAGCGCCGGCCCGTGAGACCGAGAAGAAGGCGTTCGAGGCGATCAACCGGCGTGACGAGGCCAACACTTCGATGGGGCTCCCCACCTGGGCGAGCACTTCCCCTGCACCCAGCGTGAGCGAAGCGGCGCCCCCCAGCGAGAGTGAACCTTCGACCGCCAGGGCCCAGGCCACGTCACCCTCAGGCGCGAGGACCAACGAGGCTGCCGAGAGCGCGTCACCCGAGAGCGCCACGTCACCGGGCACGAGGGCGTGCCAGTCGGCTTCACCCCGTCGCAGCTGAGCTAGGGCATCAGCGCGCAGCACGGTCAGCGGATGAAACGGAGCCGCCACTACCGCCACCTGCTGCTGCGGAATCTTCACCACGCCCTCAGACGCGGGCTCGGCCGAGACCACCACGAAGGCCAGCACCGCCGCGGCCAACGCTCCGCCCGCCCACCACAACCAGCGAAAGGGAGAAGGCTCAAGCTCGCCTGCTGCCACCGCCTCGGTGAGGCGTGCTTCGACCCGGCGAAAGGCCATGTCGGACAGCGTGTACGGCTTCATGCCAGCCAGCATGCGCTGACGGCCCTGAGCCCGACGCAGGTGACCACGGCATTCGGCGCACGCGGTCAGGTGAGCAGCCACCTCACCCGCGGGGGTCTCACGCGCCGCACCCTCGAGCGTTTCCGGATCGAGGTGCTTCATGACCCCTCACCCGTGAAAAAATCACACAGCGCCGGATCGTCCTTGGCGAGCGCCTCCAACTCGCGGCGCGCGTAAAACAGCCGCGTGCGCACGGTGAGGATGTTGGTGTCGAGCACCTCGGCGATCTTCTGCGCCTCCACGCCTTGCAGGTCGTGCATCACCAGCACGGCGCGCTTCTTGGGCGAGAGCTTCTCGAGCAACGCTTCGACGCGTTCTTGACGTTCGGCCGAGAGCGACACCGCCTCGGGCGTGGCCCTGTCGTCTGCCTGGTCGGGCACCTCTTCCACGATGTCGAGGCGGCTGCGGGTGTGTTTGCGCCGGGCCTTCATCGCGACGTGCACGGTGAGCCGGTACAGCCAGGTGGTGAACGCGCTCTTGCCCTCGAACCGCTTGATGCTCTTGAAGACCTCGATGAACACGTCTTGCAGCACGTCTTCCAGGTCTGAGCGCGGCACCAGGTACGTCAGCTGGCGGGTCACCTGGCGG
>JAYTAT010000093.1:0-5509 GCA_043737315.1 Archangium sp. | reverse complement strand
CACCGCCGTTCAACTTCGCCACGATGAGCCGGGCCTCGGCCGCAGACGCGGGTCGATTCGACGTGATGTTCAACGAGTTCTACGCGGGCGCGGTGGTCGGCAACGCCCTGATTCCGGCTGCGAACTACGGGGCCTGCACGCTTTGCTACGTCATCCGAAGCGACTGCGACACCATGGGCCGGAACTGCGCGAGGTCGTACCTGGCGCGGTCGGGCTCGGTGACGGTCAGCGAAGCGACCCAGGACGCAGGTGGGGGCCGCCTTGCGTTTCAGCTGAACAACGTCGTGTACCAGCGCTGGGACTTCACCTCGGATACCGCGATGGACGCCGGTTGCCTGGCGCTGAGCCGCTTCTCATTCACCGGAAGCTGGCCCTGAAATGCGGGGGTGAGGGCCGCTACGCCTCCACAGAATCAGGAGGCCGCGTAATCCAAGCTGCGATGAACAGATCGATTTCCCCCCGCATCACATCCTTCACCCGAGGCGACCCTTCACCCGTGCGCGGGTCTTCGACGCGAGGGCTCTTGCCCACGAAATATCGCCGCACCTCGGCGCCGCCTTCGCCCTGACCGCCCAGCACCGTCATGGTGAGCGCCTTGAGCTCGAGCACGGTGGCTGACCCGAACAGCGTCACCTCGCGGCCGGTCTTCTCGTCGCGCGCAGACACCTCACTGCCCACCCGCTCGACGAAACGGCCCGCGCGACGTTTCACTTCTTTCCCGGCCAACCGGAGCGTATCGGGAACCACCACCTCACTCGACGACGGCCGGTAGATCCGCACGTACGCCGACAACCGTGCGTCGTCATCGATGCGCCGATGCGTGCCGCGTTCTCCGGCAAGAAACCCGAACACCCCCGGGCCATGCAGATGCAACACGGCGCGTGCAGGCTCGTGCCCTTCGGCAGCCGCCGTCACTTCGTAGCCGCGGCGTTCAGCCCAGCCCCGGTACATGGTCACCAGCTCACGCACCCACGCTTCGCTCGAATCACCCTGAGCGCCCGCGGAGACCTCGAGCCACGCGTCGTCGACGTCTTTCGCCCCACCGGCGGCCACGCGCGCTTCGGCGAGCCGCACCTCGCGCGCTGCTTCTTCGACCGCCCGCACCGCACCCGCAAGCTGGAGCTCTCCCTTTGCATCACGCGCCCTCCGCCGTGCGACCTGGCAAAGCTCACGCAGGCGATCGAGCTCGCCCAGCTGCGCGTCGATCGCGCGGAACGTACGCAACACCGCGGCCGCACGTTCACCGTCATCCCAGAAGCCCGGCGCCTGCGACCTGGCCAGCAGCTCGCGGCGGCGCGACTCGAGCTCTGGGCGCTTGGCCGCGGAAGCGACCGCCGCCGCCCTGCCCACGAACGCTTCGGCTTCTTGCGTCAGCGCCTTCTGATCGAGTCGCTTGTTCTTCACCTGACCACCGGCCGACGGCAGGTGCGCCTGCGCGGTGGCTTCCCGCTCGCGCGTGACTTTGGGCTCGGCCACCGCGTGCACGGTGCCCTTGTGCGCGACCACTTTGACGGGCGTACCGGCGGGCAGCGGCCGGCGCGCAATTTCGACGGCGAGGGCCGCGGTCAACGTCTTCTCGATCTCCCGCTGAAGGAAACGCGCACCGTGAGACGGCGAATATCCCCGCTCGACGAGCAGCTCCACGACCTCGGGCGCCACCTCGACGTCGAGCTGCCGCGCCCGAATGCCTTCACGCTCGAGCACGCGGCCGACTTCGCGCTGGGCGATGCGGCGAATCTCGACCTTGCCCAACGGGCGGAAGTGGCACAGGCCGTCGAACCGATTCAGGAACTCCGGACGAAAGGTGGCGGAGATGCGGCGATCGATCTCGCCTATCAGCTCATCGTCACCCCGCCGCGCGGAGAACCCGATCGGCCCCTCGCGGTACACCTCGGCGCCCACGTTCGACGTGCAGACGATGAGCGTGTTGTTGCACGGCACCGTCTCGCCGGCCGCGTTGATGAACTGGCCTTCATCGAAGAGCTGCAGAAACCGGTCATGGCACTTCGCGTGCGCCTTCTCGAATTCGTCGAGCAGCAGCACCGTGAACACCCGGCCATCGAGCAGCCTGGTCAGCTCTCCCCGTTTGCCCGACAACGTCTGCGCCCAGGGATTTCCGAAGAGCACCTGCTCGTCGCCGAAGTCCGGGTAGTCGGCCATGTTGAGCCGTACCAGGCGCTCTGCCGCGCCGAAGAGATATTCCGCGAGCAGCTTGGCCAGATGCGTCTTGCCGACGCCGGTGGGGCCCGCGAAGAGGAAGACACCCAGCGGCCGGCGCGGGTTGTTGAGCCCGGCCTTGAGCAGCGCGACCGAACGCAGCACCGCAGCCACGGCATCGGTCTGACCGAGCAGGCGCGTGCCGAAGAACCGGCCCACCTCGTCGAGATCGAGGGCGACCGCATCATCGGCCATGAAGCGCGGCAGGCGCGTCGAGTCGCAGAAGCGGGCCAGCACCTCTTCACTGCTCACCCGCTCTTTGGCGGCGCCGGCGGCTTCCGTCACCGTCTCACGCAGCAGCTCGATCGCCTTTCGTGGCAGCCGCTGGGCGAGGAGAAACTTCACCGAGAGCCGCAACGCGAGATCGCACGCAGAGGCGTCGATGGGCAGGTTCTGCTCGACCTCGAGCTCTTCGGCCACGCGCCCCAGAATCCAGCGGGCGCGCTCGACGGTGGGCTCGGACACCATGAAGAGGTGCAGCTTCTCTGCGAGTGCTTCATCGCTGCGCAGCAGCTCGTGCGCGGCGCGGACGTCGGTCTCGAAGATGAAGCGCAGCTTGCCAGCCCGCAGCGCACGAATCAGCACCGGCACCAGCGAGCTGCCCCGCACGTGACCGACGTCGCGAATGAAGAGGATGGTGGGGTGGGGCTGCTGGCTGGTCTCTTCGAGGAACTCTTCGAGCAGCTCGGCGGCGCCTTTGGGGGTGCTCGTGCGCGCGAAGATGCCCGCTGCGGTCAGCTCGAGCACGCGCGCGTTGAGCAGCGCCTCGGGGGCGTTGCCCTGGAAGATGCGGCGGGCGAGCTCTTGCACCACCGCGCTCTTGCCGACACCCGCTTCACCTGCGAGCAGCGGCGCTTTGCCACCGCGCGTGAGGAGCGTGGCGAGCTCAGCTGCCGATTGATCGAGGCCGTAGCCTTCGGGGAGTTTTCGCGCGGTCGCGAGCGCGGTGAGATCGCGCTCGACCAGCGTCTCTGCCGAGTCCCGGGTGCTGTTTTTTATCTTCTTGGCCATGTGCAGGTGCTCCAACCGACGGCCGAGGCGGCCCTCGCTGACGGCGCGGCACGATGGCACACGCTCGGCGCAGGGGAAGGAGCCTTCTCAAGAGGTGCGACTCCCGACGGAGCGCCCACCCGGTCGCCGCTCCAACTCGCCCCGCGCTCCATCAGCTCCAGCGGTCGAGGAACGTACCCAGCAAGACCCAGCGCCGTGCATCGCCCTCACGCCCGTGCCTGGCCACCATCGGCGTCGTGTAGTGCCAGAACGGCAACCGGTAACACGTGACCCCGCCCATCGTGGCCACCGACGTGATCTCCTGCAGATGACCTGCGCGTTCGTAGACCAGCCACTGATGGTCCACAGCGTCTGTGGAGAACGTCAGGTGCATGTCGGTGTACCCATCGC
Organism: Archangium sp.; assembly: GCA_043737315.1. GTDB lineage: Bacteria > Myxococcota > Myxococcia > Myxococcales > Myxococcaceae > Archangium_A. Next base: position 1,891 of record JAYTAT010000093.1, on the reverse strand, counting down.
AGCCCAGCGGCTCATCGGGGTGATGATCGTTGTGCGGCCCTGAATAATCGCCCGGCCAGTGACACAACGTCTGCAGTCCCCACTGACGGCGCAGCGGGTAACCCGAGAGCGCTTCGGCGAAGGCGTGAAAGCTCTTCGATTCCAGCATGGCGACGAGCCCAATCTCTTCGGCCTTCGCGCGCGCGGGCGACTTCTTGTCGTCGAGCATCGCGGTGCGCACCTTCACGGTCTTGGGCAACTTCTCGGTGTAGGCCGTCTTCATCTTCCAGGTGGCGCCGGGAGGAATGGCCTGCTCCATCGGCGACATGCGGTAGCCCAACGCGCGCTCGAGCAGTCCGGCGATCGCCCGCGACTTCTTCGCATCGAGCAGCCCTTCCGCGGCCACGAAGCGCGACTGACCCCGGGCCAGGAAACCCGAGAGCTGTGGATGACGGCCTTCCAGAACCCGCCGGCCCGTCTTCGTCAGCAGCGCTTCGAACTCTTCTGGAAACGACTTCACTGCGTTTCGGCTCCCGTGCCTTTGACCCACCGTTCGGTGCCGATGAGCACATCGACCTCGTCTTCGAGCGCCGACAGCTCGGGCGGGGCCTTCTCATCACCCCGGTTGTGCCGCACGGTGTGGCCTTTGTACGTGAGCACCACCGAGGGCATGTCGCTTACGTTCGTGCGGGTGTAGTCGGGCCACTTCTCGAAGCCCGACTTCTCGAAAGCGGCCTTCAATTTTTCCAGCGCCGAAGGTTCGAGCTTCGTTTCGACGGGCTCGGTGACCTTCACATGGCGCTCACCCTTGAAGCGCGTCGTGCCGTCGCTGAGCACCGTCACCTCATAGATGGGGCAGGTGCCGAAGCAGGCCGTCCTTTCCAGCGCCACGAGCACCTCTGGGGCCGCCGTGACCGCGCCGTGCGCCTTCTTCACCGGGGGGGACGAATGGCAGCCGAATATCAAAATGGGGAGGAGCGTCAGCAGGCAGCGCATGAACGCTCACTATTCTCAGGCCCTCCTCGAGTCGAGATTCACCGCGCGGGCGACCCATGAAAGCACTTCGATCCGCAAGGCGGCGTGGTACGCTCCGCGCGCTTTGGCCACTGATGATCTCACGCTCGTCGAGCGCGTACGCACGGGCGACCAGCGCGCCTTCAAGCTCCTGGTGGAGCGCTATCAGCGCAAGGTCTTCTCCGTCGCGCTCGGCATGTTGAAGGACAAGGAAGACGCCCGTGACGTGGCGCAGGAGGCCTTCATCAAGGTCTACCGCTACCTCGATCACTTCAAGGGCGACGCCAGCTTCTACACGTGGCTCTACCGAATCACGGTCAACATCTGCATCGACGTGATCCGCAAGAAGGGCTCGTCGGGCAGCAAGCAAGCCGTCGAGTTCGATGAGTCGGTGAAGATGGATCTGGCCGAAGCCAACATCGGCGCCCTGGGTTCGCGCCTGGGCACCAACCCGCAGAAGTCGGCGCTGCGTGCAGAGCTGGCTCAGCGCATCACCGAGGCCATTCACCAGCTCCCCGAAGCGCACCGGCAGATCCTGCTGCTGCGTGAGGTCGAGGGCATGAGCTACGAAGATTTGTCGCGGACCTTGAAGATTCCCAAGGGCACCGTGATGTCGCGGCTCTTCCACGCGCGCCTCAAGATGCAGAAAATACTGAGTGAATACCTGGAGTTAGACGAGGCGAAGCAAGGCGTGGGTTCAGAATAACTTCCTGAAAATATCGGCATCTGGCTTTCGTACGAAGACTCAGGCGGTGACTCCCATGAAGAATCCAGCACGAGAAAAGTTCCTCCCCATGTTGTCGCCGTACGTCGACGGCGAGCTGACGCCCGAAGAGCGGCAGCTGGTCGAGCAGCACCTGGCCAACAGCAAGGAGTCCACCGCGCAGGTCGCTGACTT
>JAYTAT010000092.1:0-2172 GCA_043737315.1 Archangium sp. | reverse complement strand
GACGACGAGATCACCGACGAGCTGGTGAAGGTGCACGCCGGCGATCTCGCGAAGCTGAGCGACGATCGGTTCTCGCCCGAGGCAGGCGATCTGGGGCTTTGGCAAGCGGCGGACTTCGCGCGGAAGTGGGGGGTGGGCATCTCGTTCTTGCAGCCGTACTCGGCGCAGAAGGTCCCGGTGCTCTTCGTGCATGGCGCTGGAGGCACACCGCGCGACTTCAAGGCGCTCATCGACGGCCTCGACACCCAGAAGTTCCAGCCGTGGGTCCTGAGCTATCCAAGCGGCATCCGGCTCCAACTCGCGGGGCAGATGGCGCGCCAGATCGCGGACGATCTCCGACAGCGACTGACGTTCAAGACGCTCTACGTGGTCGCGCACAGCATGGGCGGGCTGGTGGCGCGGCAGTTCGTCAACGAGGTGGTGCGGGGCGGCGCGTATGTGTCGTTGCTCGTGACGCTCTCGACGCCATGGGGTGGGGTGAGCGCGGCGAAAGGTGGGGTGGACCGTTCGCCGGTGGTGCTCCCATCGTGGATCGACGTGGCGGAAGGCAGCGCGTTCCTGAAGACGCTGACCGAGCAGCCGTTGCCTGCAGGTCTTCCGCACCACCTCTTCTTCGGCTTCGAAGGCGGTAACGGGAGCGACGGCATCATCGCGCTCAAGAGCCAGCTCGACGAGAAGTTGCAGCGGGCCGCGAAGCAAGTGCACGGCTTCCCTGACGATCACACCGCGATCCTCAAGAGCGCATTGGTCTCGGAGATACTGAACCGGGTGCTGTCCGAGCGTTGAAGAGAGCGCTTGTGTCTACCCCGCAATTCTCTGCGGCTTTTCTGGAGCCACCAACGACTGCTGAAGCACGTCGAGCGTCAGGGGCTTGAGCAGCACCCGATCCATCCCCGACTCGAGACACGCGCTGCGCTCCTCGGTGAGCACGCTGGCCGTCAGCGCATAGATGGGCGTACGCGTCAGGCCATGCGCCAACTCGTGCGCGCGAATCTGCTCCGTGGCTTGCAGCCCATCGAGCACCGGCATCTGTACGTCCATCAAGATGAGATCGAACTTCCCGCCGGTCGCCGCGGCAACGCCCGCGAAACCATCGCTCGCGAGTTGCACCTTGTGCCCCAGCCGCGTGAGCATGCCGATGCAGACGCGCTGGTTGATGAGGTTGTCCTCCACCAGGAGCACGTGCAGCCTCCGCGTGACCGTCGCGACGGACTGATCGTTCGCCTGGGCAGCGAGCACCACGTTGGGCGCCGCCAGCGGCAGCTTCACCGTGAAACGACTCCCGCGGCCCGGGGTGCTTTCCACAGCGATGCTCCCGCCCATGCCTTCGACGAGGCGGCGGCAGATCGCGAGGCCGAGCCCCGTACCCCCGAAACGCCGCGCGGTGGTGGTGTCGGCCTGGCTGAAGCGTTGAAAGAGCCTGGGCAGATCTTCCGGTCGAATGCCGATGCCTTCATCGATGACGTCGAGCACGAGCTCATCACCCTGCTCTCGCGCAAGAACGGACACCTTGCCCGCTTCGGTGAACTTCACCGCGTTTCCCATCAGGTTGAACAACACCTGCCGCACCCCATCGACGTCGCCCCACACCGCGCGCGAGACCTGACTGCAGTCGACGTGCAGCGAGAGCTTCTTGCGTACCGCCTCGTGTTCGAGGACCGCAGCGGTGCCCTTCACCAGCTTGTTGAGCTCGAAGGCTTCGGGCACCAGCACGCGGCCGCCGGCTTCGATCTTCGAGTAGTCGAGCACGTCGTTGATCAAGTGCAGCAGCGCCCGGCCACTCTCCTTGACGATGTTCAAACCTTCGCGTTGCGATTCGTCGCGGCAGTCGGCGAGCAGCAGGTCGGTCATGCCGATCACTCCATTCATCGGAGTGCGCAGCTCATGGCTCATGGTGGCCAGGAACTCGGCCTTGGCGCGACCGGCCTTCTCTGCGGACTCCTTGGCGGAGACGAGCTCGCGCTGCCGCTCGATCATCTCGGTCACATCAGCAAGTGAGACGACCACCGAGTGAGGTCGTGCAACCCCGGGGTGGAACATCGGCGTGGCGTTGACCCGAACCCAAACGGTCTGAGCCCCCACGCCGATGCCCATCAGCACGTCACGCACCGGCTTCCCGGTTTGGACCGCGCGCAGCGAGGGGTATTGCTCAGGAGGAAACACCGTGCCGTC
>JAYTAT010000091.1:0-2174 GCA_043737315.1 Archangium sp. | reverse complement strand
CCATCATCGGGGCGATGTGCGGTGAGCGGGTGGGGGAGACCTCGTCGAGAATTCGGTGGGCGGCCGGTGCTGCGGCGGTCGCACCAGAGGCCAGGTTCATGCGGCGCCAGTCGTGATTGCCGATCCACGTGAGCACCAGCACTCGATCGTCGAACGCCACTGCCCAGGCGTCGCGGTAGCCCTGGCTCGTTCCCGTCTTCACAGACACGGCGTGATCGAAGTCGAGCGGACCACCGATGGGGAAACCCGGCCGGCGTGCACCCGGGTCCGCGAGGATGTGCGCGGTCAGCATCGCGGCGTCGCTCGAGAGAATGCGCGCGCCTTCGGCCTTCGGGGCGTCGATGAAGCGCCGCAGTGGGATCGTCTGACCGCGGTTGGCGAGGCCTGTGTAGAGCGTGGCCAATTCGTTCGGCGTCACCGGCAGCGCGCCGATGGCCAGGCCCAGTCCGTAAGCCTCGGGTGCGAAGCGTACGCCCTTGACCCCGCCTCGCTCGAAGCGGTCGAGCGCTTCGTCGACTCCGACCTGAGCGAGCACTCGCAGCGCGGGGATGTTGCGTGAGTTGCCCAGGGCCTCGCGCAGCAGCATGGGACCCAGGAACGTGTGCGTGATGTTCTCGGGCACGTAGAGGCCGCCCCCGGGCACTTCGAACTCGACCGGCGTGTCGGCGATGGCAGTGGCAGCAGTGTGCGTGCCCTTCTCGATCGCCAGTCCGTAGATGAACGGCTTGAGCGCCGAGCCGGGTGAGCGCCTGGTGTCGAGGAAGTCGATCGCTCCGCGCGCGTCTTTGTCGAAGTAGTTCGCGCTGCCGACTGATGCGAGCACGTCACCGGTGGCGAGGTCGACCACCATGCCGGCGGTGTTCGTCGCTCCGAGCCCACGAATGCGCGAGAGGTTCTCGTTGAGCGCTTTGAAGGCGGTGCTCTGCACGTCGAGATCGAGCGTGGTGTGGTGCACCACTTCGGCGCTGCCTCTGACTTGGCGCGCGGCCGCGAGCAGAAAATGCATCGCCTCGACGTGGCGCTTCGGGCGCGAGACGACTTGCAGATCTGAGTTGAGCGCGATGCGGAGATCTTCGTCGTTGATCACCCCGCGGGTATGAAGCTGCCGGAGAATTCGGCGCGCGCGGTTCAGGGCGAGGCGGTGGCCGTCGGTGCTCCACGGCGACATGCGGCCCGGTTGTTGTGGCAGCGCCGCGAGGTAGGCCGCCTGCAGCCAGGAAAGATCTTCGATGGGTTTCTCGAAGTACAGGCGAGACGCGCGCACCACCCCGTGGCAGCGGTTTCCGTAGGGGGCGATGGTGAGGTAGTGCCGCAGCACGTCGTCGTGGCCGAAACGGTGGATCAGCAGCAGCGCTTCCGCCGCTTCCTGGGCTTTGGCGAAGAGCGTGCGGGGTTTGGGGTGCTGCAGCCGCGCGAGCTGCATCGGTATGGTCGAGGCTCCCGAGATGACTCTGCGGTTGCGAAGGTTTTGCCAGGCGGCCCGCGCGATGGAAGGGAAGTGGACTCCGGCGTGCTCGTTGAAGTTCCGGTCTTCGGTCTCGAGCGTCGTGATGACGACTTTGTTCGGGAGGACTTCGGGCGCGGGCCAGAAGCCCCAGGCTTCGTGACTGCCGGGCACTTCGCCCAGGAACTTGCCCGTTCGATCGAGGAGCAGGTGCGAGGGTTGACGGTGCTGGAGCGTGGGGTTGAGGGTGGTGATGAACCAGCTCGTCAGGGCGAGGAGGCTGGCGAGGGCCAGTGCCGTTCGACGGCCCCTCACCCCGCTGCGCACCCGGAGGGGGCTCATTTCTCGTGTGCGCCCGTGACCACGATCTTCATGCCTGCACCACGACCGCGCACCTCTTCGCGGTACATCAGCTCGGCATACGGAGGCGGGTGCACGAACTTCCCTTCGCTGCTGGCACGCACGCGGAAGTGGAAGGTGTACGTGCCGCGCGGCAACTCGGTGAAGTAGTAGCGGACCTCCGAATCCATTCGCTGCACGTAGGTCGGGTTGATCGAATCGGCTTGAGAGGGTTTTGCGTCACTGCCTGACGTTTCCAGGTTGGGGTTGAGCGGCTCGAGCCCCGCAGCGATTGGAATTACCAACGCCACGTGGTGGCGAACCTCGTCGGTCACCAGCTGCGCGTGGATCTCGAGGATTTCGCCCAGCGGGATCGCGAGTGATGAGCCCG
>JAYTAT010000090.1:0-2176 GCA_043737315.1 Archangium sp. | reverse complement strand
CACCGGCGAGCAGCTGGGTCGCCTTCTGATTGCCCGGGTCGAGCTTGAGCGCGCGCTCGAACAACTTCCGGGCGCCTTCCCGATCGCCCGACAGCTTGAGCCAGATTCCAGCTTCGACGAGCTGTGCCGCGCGATCGCTACTCATGCTTCAACGCCCGATCCGCTGGAGCACGCCCCGGAAGAGGCTGACGGTTCTGGTCAGCGTGTCGATGCTGTCGGTGACCTTCTTGAGCTCGGGCGACTCACCCGCGAGCTTCGCCTGCTCGAGCGCCTTGGTGGCCTTGCCCAGCGCGTCTTGGCCAAACTCGCTGCCCTGCGTCGCCTGCTGCAGCTGCGGCATCAGCTCGGTCACCTCGTTCATCAACGACTTGAGCTCGAGGCGTTTGGCCTTCACTTCTTCTTCGACGCGGGCCTCCAGCATCAAATCGGCCTGATCCTCGAGGATTTTCTTGAGCTCGTCCTGGGTGAGGCCGCCGCTCGCGGTGACCTGAATCGACTGCTGCTGGCCCGTCTCACGATCGCGCGCGGCGACCGAGACCAGACCCTCTGAGTTGATCTCGAAGATGACGTCGATCTCGACCTCGCCCCGTTTCGCGAGGCGCAGGCCCGTGAGAATGAACTCGCCCAGCAGCTCGTTCTGGTGCGCCACTTCGCTCTCGCCCTGGAGCACCATGATCTTCACGGTGGTCTGGTTGTCGCGCGAGGTGTTGAACACCTCGGTGACCGAGGTCGGCACGGTGGTGTTCTTGGGAATGAGCCTTCTGACGTAGCCACCCGCGATGGCCACGCCGAGCGACTGGGGCGTGACGTCGAGCAGCACCACGTCAGAGGCTTCGTTGGTGAGCGCTTCGGCCTGCACCGCAGCCCCCAGCGCGACCACTTCTTCAGGGTGGACGCCTTTGCAGGGGTCACGGCGGAAGTACGCCTTCACCGACTCCTGCACGCGGGGCATGCGCGTCATGCCGCCCACGAGGATCATCTCGCGCAGATCGACCGGCTTCACCTTCGCCTCGGTCAACACCTGCTCGCACAGGCTGATGGTGCGGGCGACCAGCTGCGCGGTGAGTTCCTCGAGCTTGTCGCGGGTGAGCGTCTTCTGCAGGTGCAACGCCGAACCACCGCCGGTCGGCGTGCTGATGAACGGCAGGTTCACTTGCGTCTCGCGGGCGGTCGACAGCTCGATCTTCGCCTTCTCGGCCGCGTCTTTGAGACGCTGCAACGCCATGCGGTCTTTCTTGAGCTCGATGCCGTGCTCTTTCTGAAAGTCAGCCGCCAGCCACTCGATCACCGCGTTGTCGAAGTCTTCCCCTCCCAGGAAGGTATCGCCGCCGGTGGCGATCACGTCGAAGACGCCGTTGCCGATCTCCATCACCGAGATGTCGAAGGTGCCGCCCCCTAAGTCGAAGACCGCGATCTTCCCATTGATGTTCTTGCCAAAGCCGTACGCCAGCGCCGCGGCGGTGGGCTCGTTGATGATGCGCAACACCTCGAGCCCGGCGATGCGGCCGGCATCTTTGGTGGCCTGGCGCTGACCGTCGTTGAAGTAGGCGGGCACCGTGATGATGGCCTTCTTCACGGTGCGCCCGAAGTGCGCTTCGGCGTCGAGCTTCAGCTCGCGCAGCACCAGGCTCGACAGCTCAGGCAACGAGTACTGCTTGTCGCCCAGCTTGACCTTGATGTCGTCGTGTTCTCCCGGCTCGAGCACGTAGGGCAGCCCCTTGAGGGCTTCTTGCATCTGCTGCGAGCTGAACTTGCGGCCGATGAGCCGCTTGCTCGCGTAGACCGTGTCGCTGGGGTTGGTGATCGCCTGCCGCTTGGCGATCTGCCCCACCAGCAACTTGCCCGACCTGGCGAGGGCCACCACCGACGGCATCAGGTTCGAACCCGAGCGGCCGCGGATCACCACGGGTGCGCCGGACTGCACCGTCGCGACGACACTGTTGGTGGTGCCCAGATCGATCCCGATGACGGGCTCACGCTCTGCCATGTGGCCGCTACGTTAGAACGGCCAGAGCTTCTTGCCGTGTTTTTTGACCTCGGGATGGTCAGGGTCGATGCGAAGGGCCTCATCGAAGTGCTTCTTGGCCATCGCCTTCATGCCCGCCTCACCCAGCATCCGGGCGAGGTGCATGCGATATTCCACGCTCCGCGGAGCGGCCTCGACCGCTTTCAGGGC